>JAFZMA010000105.1 GCA_017551215.1 Bacteroidales bacterium
AAGATTGAATAGCATCATTATTCGGATCGCAATTATTTGATAATGAGTACCTAGAAGCGTATTCCGCACAGATGGCACGGGATGAATCCGTTGAACCGTCATCGCAGAGAATGACGGAAAGAGCCGGTGCGGTAGAAGTAGCGCTGGCGGAAACTGCGCTGGCGGGAGTTGAGCTAGCGGCTGCCCCCCCGAGGCGCTGCGATAGCACGCTGTCAATGGCATCGCGGAGGAAAGCCTCCTTATTGTAGACCGTGATAATCACGGCTATCCCCGCTACGTTTGCACCTTGCTCCATCAATGCCATTTCTCTTAATTACCCCTTTTACCCGTTTTAAACGTTTATTTTAATCCCGTTTCTTCCAAACAGAGAGGAGGTTCTTGATTTCCTGGGCCTCTTTCTTAGGCAGGAACCTGTAGAATAACAGCACTATAATCGCTCCAACGGCAGAAGAGGCTGCCACTGCCGCAAGATTTGTCCAGGTGATATCGTACCAGCCAAATCTCTGGCATAACCAAATGAACAGCACCGCCAAAATGCCAATTCCCAGAGAAATGATTACGGCAATCAGGAACATCGGAAGCAAATCCCAGATCTGGCTGAAGAGGGAGTAATTAATGCAACGCCCTGAAAAATACGCGTTTATAAACAGTGTGAGAATGGAAGCCGCCACCATGCCCCAGAGCAAAACATCCAGACTCTTGAACACAATACCTATGACAATGGATATTGCCATAAGGACTTTCTTGAGTATATCCAGCGTCAGGTAAAGCCTCATCTTGCCCTTAACCTGAAGGATGTTCTGGTAGAGATAATGCGCCGGATAGAAGGCTCCCGCAAGGCACGCGATTGATAAAATATGGGCGGCCGGAGTCCACTGCTCTCCCACAAGTCCAACGATAAACGGATACGAGATAGCTGACAACCAGAAAGATACCAGCACGGACACCGCCATCACCACTTTCAGTATGGTTCGGAAAGCATTGCGGAGACGGTCATCGTCGTCCTGCACCTTGGACAGCACTGGGAAGCTCACTCGCTGCACTACCTGAGACAAATTGTTGGAGGTAACGTTACTGTATTTCTCAGCGCTCGTATACTGTCCCAGAACAGCTGTCCCGAACCCCTTTCCAATGACCGGAAAATAGATGTTTTTGAAAAGCGTATCCAGCAGTCCAGTAGCCAAAACGTTACTACCGTATGAAAACAGTTCCCGAAAACTCTTGCCGGAAAACATCAGACTGATTCTCCAATGCCCTACTATCCAAAGCATTATGGTATTTACAGCCTGTCTGGAAATTTGCTGTCCCACAAGGCTCCATACGCCATACCCCCTGAAAGCCATCCAGATACCCACAAATCCGCTGACCACAGATGCCGTAACCGAGCACTTTGTCAGGCTTTTAAAGTCCACCGCCTTGACAAGAAGCACTCTCTGGATTATGGATACCGCATTGATAATCAACACAAAAGACAGCACCCTCAGAAGGCGTGTAAGCTCAGGTTCAGTGAAGTAGGCCGCCACAAGCGGTGCACACAGCTGAAGTATAGCAAAGCATACCAGACTGATAACCAGATTTGTGACAAACGTGGTGGAAAGGTCCTTTGCAGAAGGCTCTGGCTTTTTTATGATGGCCGCAGAAAACCCGTTGTCTATCAGAGAAATAGATATGGCAATGAATATGGCCAGATCCCCCACCAGGCCGAACTCCCTCGGAGACAGGAACCACCTCTGCAGCACAAATGCCACAACAAAAGTCACCGCCAGGGATGAGAGGTTCTCTATGAACCCCCACCGTGCCCCGCTAATTGCCTTCTGTTTAAGGTTATCCGCCATGTCCGTCCTCAGATTATCCCAACTTTTGTCTATTCTCGAACCGTATTAGCTACTATTCTACAAAGAATCCCCTCATTTTTCTCCCATAACAATACGGTAAGGATTTATCAAATGCTTATTTCTTAAACTCTTAACAAATATTATCATTTCATAGAATCCGCGGCCTTGCAGAAGATATCCAAGCCCTTGGTCGTGAGCGGATGGTCTATGAGCCCGATGATGGACTTGTACGGGCAAGTGGCTACATCAGCACCCGCCTCTATACATCTGAGAATGTGGTTAGTATGCCTTATAGACGCCGCCAGCACCTGAGTCTCGAACCCGTAATAGGTATACATGTCCACAATCTGCTCTATCAACTGAATTCCATCCTCACCGATATCGTCCAACCTCCCGATGAACGGACTGCAGAACGTCGCACCGGCCTTGGCGGCCAGAAGTGCCTGTCCCACGGTGAAAACCAGCGTGCAGTTGGTTCTGTAACCCTTGGTGGAGAAATACTTTACAGCTTTGATACCATTCTCCGT
>JAFZMA010000106.1 GCA_017551215.1 Bacteroidales bacterium
CCTTCAAGGGCTTTGTAGTTGCCAATGTGGAAGTGTTCTTCTGGGAAGGAGTCTTCTATCTGGGTGGCAAGTTCCTCAAATGGGGAAGAGGAACCCAGGTTGGACAGAAGGTTGAAGCCAAAGTAGTTGAAAAGGCAAAGGAAGGATGGGGCAAGCTCAAGGATGGATACAAAAAGATCAAGGATTATGTCACCAAGGCAAAGGAAGGCAAGGAAGCATCCAAAAAGCTGGCCAATGGCAGCAGCTTCAGTACCAAGAAGATAGCGGACAAGGTGACGAATGCGGGAAAGAAAGCGGGAAAGACCAAGAAATCTTCCGTTGCCGGCGCCAACGACGCCATCCGCAAGACAAGGATGAAGGGCGACGCTGTCTTTACTAAGAATTCCCAGTTCGCTGAGGAATGCGCAAAGAAAGCAAGGCAAGACGCGCAGAAGATCTATGACAATTTCAAGAAGGTGATGAACAACCCTAACGCCACTCCGGATGAAGTCAGGCGTGCAACACTCGCCCTCCAGGGGAACAAGAGCGCACAGAACCTTCTGCGTAACAGCCCGTCTGACCTGCTCAGGGCAAACTACAACGCACAGATGCAGAAGATTTACTCTGAAGTGGATCCTATGACAATAAAGAAACTGGCCAAGAAACTCGGAGTGCCGGAAAAAGACATACAGCCGTGGAAAGGCGCTACCGGAAACGCAGGAGATGATCTATATCTAGGAAAGAAGATCGGAGCGGACAGGGACGTAACTTTCCAGGTAAGGGGCAAAGACGGCAAGTGGGTAGACATCAATGAAGACATTATGCAGGAAGCCTACGCGGAGGCATTCAACGAGTACCATTACGGATTCCTGCCGGCAGACAAGCAGCAGGCAATCAAGACCTTGAAGAAGTTCGACCAGGCTACCGTACACGGAGAACTCGGAGCGGAATCCTACGGAAGGGACCTTAAGAATATCATCGATAAAAATCTCCAGGCCAACAAACTGTATGATCCTGAAAGGGTGGCAAAGACCTTCGAGTACAAATGCAAGGAATGGATCAGCCAGGGCAAGAATTGCCAGAATCAGGCGGAGCAGCTCTACAATATGGGAATGGTAGAAGAGGCTATGCACGTCAGAGGCTATGGAGACGCTCTCATTGAAGAAGGCATAAGGCAGAATGTCAAGCAGTTCAAGCGTATCCTCGATCCAAGGATTACAGCTCTCAACGCCAAGGGCGTCGCCAAGGATTACAGCGTGCTGTACGAGAAAATCCGTATCCTGGAATCCATCGGAAACCCGCCGCCAAAAGACATCCTCCCTACCACGCTGGAAGAAGCGAGAACAGTGCTTATGGATCAGTATGGCTGCACTCTTGAGCAGGTTGTGGAAGAATGCGCCGGAGCAATTAAAGAAATAAACGAGTACTTGTAAAGGAATTTTACTAACTTGGCATCACATAGTAACAAAACGATATTGAATCATGTGCCCCATTCCTGAACTCAACCCCACACTTACCTGGGTGGTTTCAGCTGTCCTTGCCATATGTCTATTCCTCATAGCCCGGCTTGTAGCCAAGAGGAAAGGCAAGAAGAACTGGCTGCTGATGTTTGTCACGATCATTCTTTCCGCAGCATTGCTTGTATTTGTACTGCTTGGCCTGAGAGGCTGCGGCATAGACATTTCCTAGAATAATCATATAAAAACATAATCGTATGAAATACTGCACAAACTGCGGAACACAGTTGCCGGACGACGCAAAGTTCTGCACCAGTTGCGGAACTCCGGTGGAAGGGTCCGCAAAGGATAACACCCCTGTAGAAATGCAAGACAATGCGGAAGCAGAAGCAGCGGACAAAAACTACCAGGGTGATGAAATCAAACTCTGCAACGACGGCAAGTACCGCTGGGTATACAAGCTAAATATGCTTACAAACCCTGTCATCCTGTTTACCGTTCTCAAGATTTTCTTCTTTATTATGGTGGGCATGCTTCTGATATTCGGGGTAATACCGGCAGTGATACACGGAGAATGGGACCGTATTTTAGGAATGGGAGAGGCTCTTTTGATAGCCTTGGCTGTAATGGCGGGCCTCACAATCATCAGCCTGGTTATACTGACTTTTATGTATGGTGGCAGGTATTGCGTTCTCTTTGAGATGGATGAAGAACAAATCAAGCATATACAGATGCCATCGCAATTCAAGAAAGCAC
>JAFZMA010000107.1 GCA_017551215.1 Bacteroidales bacterium
GACTTCCTGTTCGGCCCTCTGATGAACACAAACGGAGTGGGATATATCTTCGTGTTCCAGATTCTGCCTACAATCGTATTCTTCTCCGCGCTCACAACCCTTCTGTTCTATCTGGGTATACTCCAGAAGATTGTATGGTTCATGGGATGGATAATGACCAAGCTCATGAGAGTATCCGGAGCAGAGTCCCTGTCTTGCGCAGGAAATGTATTCCTCGGACAGACAGAGGCACCGCTCATGGTTAAGGAGTACATTCCTAAGATGAGCCGCAGTGAGCTCATGCTTATTATGGTATCCGGAATGGCTACCATGAGCGGCGGAGTTCTGGCAGCTTACATCGGAATGCTGAGCTGCGGAGACCAGGCTCTGGGAGTAGAGTTTGCAAAGCACCTTCTGAGTGCATCTGTGATGGCTGCTCCTGGTGCAATTGCAATGGCCAAGATCCTGAAGCCGGAAACAGAGGAAATAGACAACTCCGTACAGGTTTCCAAAGAGAAACTCGGAAGCAACGTTCTGGATGCCATATCAATAGGAACAACCCAGGGTCTCAAGCTCGCCGCAAACGTAGCAGCAATGCTTCTTGTATTCTACGCTTTGATAGCCGGAGTAAACTACATTCTGAACATCATAAGCTTCCCGGCAATGGACCGCTGGATTGCAGAAGTTACAGCCGGCAAGTACACAGACCTGTCTCTTGAGTGCATACTCTCGTATCTGTTCTATCCGGTAATCTGGCTCATCGGAGTTCCTGGAGACGATATCAGTTATGTTTCCAGACTCTTGGGAGAGAAACTCATCCTTACCGAGTTCATCGGCTACCAGTCTCTTACAGAGATGCTTCAGAGTGCTGTGTTCTCTTCTCCTAAGTCCATTGTGATGGCAACTTACGTTCTCTGCGGATTCGCAAACTTCGCCTCTATCGGTATCATAATCGGAGGAGTTGGAGGTATGGCCCCGAACAAGCAGAGCATACTCGGACAGTACGGAATCAGGGCACTGCTGGGTGCAGCGCTTGTAGCTCTTCTGTCTGCCGCAATGGTTGGAATGTTTTTGGCTTAAAGATTATTTCCCCGAGTTAAAACGGGAAGTAAAGTAACGCTTTGGCGGGATGGCTGAATTTGAGTAGGACATCCCGCTTTTTAAATGTGTTCAGGGTGGCTTTCCACCAGAGGTCGAACACTACATCGTCCGTCTTGTATTCCAGCCCGGTGGATTGGATTCTCAGAGTCTGGTCAAAGGCGAAAATTGAGATTCTGTCTCCAAGCTCTCCCTTCAGACGGGTGGTGTCCAGTATCGGAACAAACACTCCGTAATCTGTTACGGTGGAAACAGTTACAGCGGTCTTTGGAAACCGTTCCCTAAGCGTCTGGGCATAAACCGGAAGGTAGGAGATGTTTCCCAGCGTATGGTCTTCCCTCTTTCCTGTAGCCCCTAGAATTACGATTCTGTATTCCGTTTTTCCCTTATCCTCTGCGATGTCTTTTTCCATCAGGCCCATAGCAAACCGGAACGCCTTGGCCTGGTCGTTGAAATCCTGCTCGGTTTCCCTGTGGATTATATCCTTGAACTTTGCCTGCCACTTCTTTGGGAGAGTATCCATGTCTCCCACTATGAAGTCCGCATCCATTCCGTTTTTCAGGAGGTTCAATACGGCTCCGTCACAGGCGATTACGGTGTGGCGCTTTTTGTCTTTGGAGGCCTTCCTTATCAGCTTGAGGCCAGGACCTTTGGAAGGGAAATCCCCATCGCAGAGGATGATAATGGTCTTTTCAGATAAAGCGGATGTTTTCATCTGTGATGAGGTTTTTATGCCCGTTGATAAAGTCTACGGCTCCCATGCGCTTCTTTCCGGCAGGCTGCAGAGATGTGATTTCCAGCAGATTATCCTTGCAGCACACAAAGAGTGATTTACCCTGCAGAAGGACTTTTCCGCACTCCTGCAGGTAGCTCTGTATCTGGATGTTTTCAACAGGCTGGCAGCCGAAAATCTTCATGTCTATCTTCTCTCCGGAAGAAAGCTGGAGTGTGGAAAGAGCTGCCGGATAAGGGCTGAGTCCGCGCACCAGAGCATCCACTTCTCCCGCTGTCTTGGACCAGTCTATGCGGCAGTTTTCCTTGTTGAGTTTTGGTGCGGCGGATGTGTCTTCCGTAAGAAGGGAAACGTCTTGCGGTTTTGGTGTAATTGAAGCAGATTCAAGGCCTTGTACGGTCTTTACCACAAGCCGGCTACCGATTTCCATCAGGCGGTCATGCAGGGTTTCCACGGTCTCCCTCTTCTCTATTGGAGTTGTTTCCTGAAGCAGTATGTTACCGGTATCTATTTTTTCATCGATGAAGAAAGTGGTTACACCCGTTTCCTTCTCCCTTTTAATGATGGCCCAGTTAATAGGGGCGGCACCTCTGAATTTTGGCAGCAAAGAAGCGTGGAGATTGAAGGTTCCCATCTTTGGCATCTTCCACACCACCTCTGGCAACATCCTGAAAGCCACCACAATGAAAAGGTCTGCCCCATAACTTTTGAGGGCGCTCAGAAAAGCCTCATCGCGGAGCTTCTCTGGCTGGAGGATATCTATAGCCTTGCTGTTTTGCCCATTGTATTCAACGATGAATTTCTTTACATCGCTCTGGGAAAGCTGAAGCCCGCGCCCCTTTGGCTTGTCCGGCACGGTAACCACTGCCGGAATCTCGTATCCTGCTTCCAGCAGCGCTTTCAGCGGGCCCACCGCAAACTCTGGCGTGCCCATGTATATGATTGTTGGACGTCTTTCCATCTGTCTGGTTTATTGGGCGTTCTCTTTTTCCTTCTTCAGAATCTGGGCCATCTTCTGGCGGTACTGCTCTCTCTTTTCCTTGTTGAACAGGCGGGAGAAGAAATTCTTCATGTTCTTGATTGCGTTGTCCGGATCAAACACTGCAGAATCCTGAGTGCATTTCCAGGTCAGGAAAGCAGCCAGAGGAGCCAGAACCAGCGTGGATATGAAGGCTCCCAGGAACGGGCTTATGGCACCGTCGTTTGCAAGTTTCTTTCCGCTGATGTCCACAACCCAGTAAAGCACAAAGAAGAGTATGGAAATGATGGCCGGAGTTCCAAGTCCTCCCTTCCTGACAATAGCTCCGATAGGCGCTCCTATGAAGAAGAAAATCAGGCAGGCCAGGCTCAGGGTGAATTTGCGGTAAGTCTCTATTATTGTCCTTCTTAGAGGATAGGCAGTCTGGTAAATCTGGGCGTGGTAGAAAGCGTATGAAACCAGCTCGTTGTTAAGTGTTCCGTAAACGTTGGAATAGGCCTCCGCCTTGTCTCCAACAGTTTTCCAGTGATAGAATTCATCTGAACTTATGCTCTTGCGGAAACCTTTGTTGCGGGCTGTATCCAGCTGATCCGAATGGCCGAGAATATCTGCGGTCAAAGCCCTTCTGGTATGGACATTCAGAGAAGAGTCGTTGGCAATGGTAAGGGAGTCCTTGTCTTTTCTGAGCTGGGTTATGTTCTTTGCCATTACCTCCTGACTGTAGCGGCTTTCCTTGGAACCTTTGAATGCATAGTTTTCCAAAGGAATGGCTATCTGCTGGAAGGAGAACTTTATTCTCTGGAGAGCAAGAGACGTGTCTGTGTAAGTGCGGTTGTTGGTCTCCTGGTAATTGATTCCGTTATAAAGGGTTATGAGCAATCCTTGCTTGTCCGGAGTAATGGAGAACCTTCCGGAATCCGCAACCGTGAGGTCTGTATTGCCGCTTTCCTTGGAATGGTTGTAGACCATAATGTCGTGCATGAGCATGTTCTTGTCTCTTGCTCCAACCCTTATGGAATAGTCCTCGATTCCATCATAGAAAATTCCCACCGGAATCTTGATTTCTTCCTTGGTGTTTGTGATGTCTTCCCTGAGGGTGTAAATCTTGTTGTAGGCTACAGGAATAAGATTGTTGGAAGCAAAGAAGGCGCCCACCACAATCACTATTGCCACATAACTGAGAGGACGGAGAATTCTCTGGAGAGAAATGCCGGCCGCTTTCATGGAAAGAAGCTCGCTGTTCTCTCCCAATCCGCCCATGGTCATGATGGATGCCAGAAGAGTGGCAAGCGGAAGGGCGTAAGGAATGAGCGTGCAGCATCCCCACATCATAAACTGGGCAATAACCCTGAACCCCAGTCCCTTACCCACAAGCTCATCTATGTAAAGCCACAGGAACTGCATCATAAGGATGAAGGTTACTATGGCAAAGACCGCAATAAAAGGACCCAGGAAAGACTTCAGCATATATATGTCCAAAGTCTTTACGCCAAGCTTGCACAGGAAACCTTTTATGGCTTCCTTAATCCTCCTTCCCAGAGGCAGCTGGTTCTGGGTCTGGTCTTCCATTTACTTGCTTATGGTTTCTTTTATGCAGTCCAAAGCGGCGTCTATTCCGCTGAAATCCTTTCCGCCGGCGCTGGCAAAGAACGGCTGTCCTCCGCCTCCTCCGTTTATGAATTTTGCAGCCGGACGGATATCCTTGCCGGCATTCATTCCCTTGGCGACCAGATCGTCTGTGTACATGAGTACCAGAGACGGCTTGGTCTCTGCTGTAATTGCCGCTGCAAAGACCGTGCTCTGGCACTCTGCCCTGAGCATGAAAGCAACGGTTTTCAGAAGCTCCATCGGGAACAAACCCTTTATGCAGATGAAGTCTATTCCGTTAATCTTCTGAACGTTTTCCTTTGCTTTGTCCTTAATTATGGCGGCCTTTTCCTTCATCATCTCCTCTGCCTGTTTCCGGAAGGTCTCGTTCTCTGTCATCAGACGTTTGGCGCTATCCATGACATTCGGAGAATTCTTGAAGAGCTCCTTAAGGCTAGTCATCATATCCTCGGCTTCGTAGATCACGTTCTCCGCATTCTCTCCGGTGGTGGCCTCTATTCTCCTGATACCGGCTGCAATGGCGCTTTCGCTGAGTATCTTGAAATAGCCTATCATGCCGGTGGAAGGAATGTGCGTTCCGCCGCAAAGCTCAATGCTGTCTCCAAACTTTATCACGCGGACCTTGTCTCCGTATTTTTCTCCGAACAGGGCAATGGCTCCCATTTCCCTGGCCTTGTCAATAGGAGTATCGCGGAGTTCCTCCTTGCGGATATCCTGGCGTATCAGGGCGTTAACAAGTTTTTCAACCTCCCTGAGCTTGTCTGGCTGAACCTTCTCAAAATGAGAGAAGTCAAAGCGGAGAACCTGAGGGCTCACAAATGAACCCTTCTGCTCTATGTGGGTGCCAAGTATCTTTCTCAGAGCGTAATCAAGAAGGTGGGTGGCACTGTGGTTGGCAGCTGCAGCCATCCTCTTTTTTACATCTATCTCAGCGATGAAAGTATCTGCCGGATTCTGCGGGGCAGTCTCGCACACGTGGATGGAAAGGCCGTTCTCCTTGACTGTGTTTACAATCTCGATTTTCTGGCCAGAGGCTTCTGAAACCAGCCATCCGCGGTCTCCCGTCTGTCCGCCGCTCTCCGCATAGAACGGAGTGCGGTCCAGAACCAGATGCCACAGGTCCTTGCCCTTTGTCTTAACCTCGCGCAAGCGGAGAATCTTTACTCCGGTTTCCTTTGTGGAGTCATATCCGGTAAACACGCTTTCGGCTTCTGCGTCTCCCACAGGAATCCAGTCTCCTTCTTTCTTGGCCTCTGCGTTGCGGCTTCTTTCCTTCTGCTTCTTGAGCTCGGCCTCAAAGCCCGGGTGATCTATCTCCAGTCCGTTTTCCCTGGCAATCAGCTCTGTAAGGTCTATAGGGAATCCGAATGTATCGTAGAGAACAAAAGCGTCTGTTCCGTTTACAAGATTAGTTCCTGCAGCCTTGCACTTTGCAACCACGTCATCCATAAGGCGGATTCCGCGGTCCAGAGTCCTGAGGAAAGTCTCCTCCTCTTCCTTGATTACTTTGGAAATGAGTGTCTCCTGCTTGCGGATTTCCGGATAGGAGTCTCCCATCTGGTCCACCAGGGTAGGAACGAGCTTGTGCAGAAGCGGCTCTTTCACTCCAAGGAACGTATACGCGTATCTTACAGCCCTTCTGAGAATTCTGCGGATTACATATCCTGCTTTAACATTGGAAGGAAGCTGTCCGTCTGCTATGGAGAATGTGATGGCCCTGACGTGGTCTGAGATAACCCTCATGGCAATTCTCACTTTCTCGTCTGCGGTTGCATAGTCCTTTCCGGCAATTTCTCCCACCTTGGAAATCAGCGGAGTAAACACGTCTGTGTCGTAGTTGCTCTTCTTTCCCTGAAGGGCCATGCAGAGTCTCTCGAATCCCATTCCGGTATCCACGTTGTTGTGAGGAAGCTTCTCCAGGCTCCCGTCCGCTTTGCGGTTATACTGCATGAACACAAGGTTCCAGATTTCAATCACCAGAGGATCGGACTTGTTTACAAGTTCGCGTCCTGGAACTTTTGCTCTCTCCTCGTCATCGCGGAGGTCTATATGAATCTCGCTGCAAGGGCCGCAAGGTCCGGTCTCTCCCATTTCCCAGAAATTGTCCTTCTTGTTTCCGAGCAGTACCCTGTCTGCAGGGAGGAACTTGAGCCAGTTGTCCCTGGCTTCCTCGTCCATGCCTAATCCGTCCGGGGCATAGCCTTCAAAAACGGTGGCATAGAGTCTTTCCGGATCAATCTTGAAAACCTTTGTCAAAAGTTCCCATCCCCACTCGATAGCCTCTTTCTTGAAGTAATCTCCAAAACTCCAGTTTCCCAGCATCTCGAACATGGTGTGGTGGTAGGTATCGTGCCCTACCTCTTCCAGGTCGTTATGCTTTCCGCTTACTCTCAGACACTTCTGGCTGTCTGCCGCACGTGGCGCAAACGGATTTGCATTACCCAGGAATATGTCTTTAAACTGATTCATTCCCGCGTTTGTGAACATGAGTGTTGGGTCATTTTTCACAACCATCGGTGCGCTTGGCACAATTGCATGTTCCTTGCTGCGGAAGAAATCCAGGAAAGTCTGTCTTATCTGTCTTGATTCCATATAGAATCCTTTTAAATTTGTCTTCTGTTTTGTTAGTACGGTTTTTGCATTTTGTGCAAAACATACAAAAATAACATTTATTGGCGAAAATCAATAAGGACATACAGGTTCCGGGCGTTGCAAAACTGTTGGGGAAGGGCGGTAAGCTGTTCTTTCTCAGCATAGTGGCGTTTGTGGCCTACTATATTCTTCTGTTTTACGTAATAGGAATCAAGACTCCGCGCCGCCGTCAGCTGGAAGAGAGGGCTGCAATGCTGGATATCCGGCAGCAGGATGTAGAGGGCAAGATGCGCCATGCCTTTTCCATTTTGGATGAGCTTCAGCAAAGGGACAACAACATATATCGTCCGGCCTTTGGAATGGAGCCGGAAGAGTTCCCACTGTTTCTGACCGGCGGAATGGACCAGCTGTTCTCCCTGGCAGAGAGCCAGAAGAAAAGCTATGACGCAATAGAGCCCATGTCTGAAAGTGCAGGAAAGATGTCTTCCTGCGTGCCTTCAATTCCGCCTCTGTATCTGAACGAGATCCACATGACCAGCCGATTTGGGGTAAGAAGCGACCCTATGAGCGGAGACGCCAAGGTGCATACGGGCGTGGACCTTGCCGGAAGAGAAGGTCTCAAGGTTTTTGCAACCGGAGACGGAAAAGTGGAGAAGGTGGACATAAAATTCACGGGCTATGGGAACGAGATTGTTATTAACCACGGGTTCGGTTACAAGAGCCGCTATGCCCATCTTAAGAGTACGCTGGTTCATGTGGGTGACCGTGTCAAACGTGGAGACCTGATAGGCTATGTAGGCAGCACCGGAAAGAGCACCGGCCCGCATCTGCACTACGAGGTAGAATACATGGGAAGAAAGGTTAATCCTTTGAATTTCTTTGACTCAGCCATGAGCGCGGAGGAGTATGAACGTCTTGTAAAGGAGGGTGGCAGATGAAGGCTAAGAAGATAATATGGTATTTTCTCGGGAGCGTCGTGCTGGCTGTCATCTACTATGTGCTGATGGCAAATATTGTGTACTGGGGAGACGAATCCCGCATGCTCAAGGATAACCGCAGCCGCGCCAAGGCCCTTGACACAATCCAGGCAAAATTCTCTATCCTCAGCGATGAACTCAAAGCTCTCCAGAGCCGCGATGCTGGAATCTACCGTTCCATCTTTGGAGCAGATCCCGCAAAGGACCTTTACAAGGAAGATATGGGTCAGGATATAGACATTAAAACCGCCCTGGCAATGGCTAAGGGAGTGGAGGTTTCCATAGATTCCATCCGCAGCAACCTCTCTTACCTGGGCTCAAGTTCAGAGAATATCCCGTCCATAATTCCGGTGGAAGGTTGCGGCAAGGAGAGTATATGCGCATCTATCGGCCGCAAGATAAACCCTCTGATAAAGAGCGTGGTATGGCACTCCGGTGTAGATATTGAGGCAGAGGCCGGAACTCCGGTAATCGCCTCTGCGGAAGGAGTTGTAACATCCGTTATCCGCGGAGACCGCACAGAAGGAGACGTTGTGGAAATGGACCATCTGAACGGCTATTCAACACGCTATTGCCATCTGGACAGCATTGCAGTAAAACGGGGAGACACCCTAAGCCGCGGAGACCGCATAGCCTGCGTAGGCATGACCGGAAAAACAATAGCTCCGCATCTGCATTACGAGGTGATATTCAACGGTAAAAGGGCAAATCCCGTATGCTGGTTCTTTGCCTCTCTCAAGCCTCAGGAATACTCCCAGGCCCTGCACAAGGCGGAAAACAGCGGCCAGTCTTTGGATTAATCTTCCAACTTGATTATTTTTGCAAAGTATGGAGGAAGGCAGCAAGCTATATTACACAATTGGAGACGTATCCAAGATTCTTGGAGAGAGCACATCCCTGGTCAGGTTCTGGTCAGACAAGTTTCCGGCATTTATCAAGCCCGTCCGCAATAAAAAGGGCAACCGTTTTTTCACCCAGAAGGATGTGGAAACATTCAAGGTGATCCATCATCTTGTAAAGGAGAGCGGAATGACATTGGAGGGAGCGCGTCAGAGAATGAAGCAGAATCTGTCTCCTACAGACCGCAAACTGGAGGTTATTGAAAGGCTCCGCAGCATCAAAGCCAAGCTGCTGGCGGTATCGGAAGACCTCTCAGACGATGTTCCAGAAGATTATCCGGAAGATGCATAAATCTCAGAAAATCAAAGCCTCTGATATCGCTGAGGCTATAGAGAAATTTGCTCCCCTGGCAACTCAGGCGGAGTGGGATAACAGCGGCTTTACGGTTGGAAATCCCAATGCACAGGTGCATAAGGCACTGATAGCGCTCAACTGCTCGCTTGAAGTTGTAAAGGAAGCGATTGCCTGTGGCTGTGATATGATAATCACGCACCACCCGCTCATTGTCCACAAGCCTTGTCTTTCCATTCTGGAAGGAGATCCGCGCTCGGATACCATAATGCTGGCGATTCGTTCCGGGATAACCGTATATTCATCCCATACGCCTCTGGATAAAGCTAAGGGCGGACTCAATGACATAATGGCCGCCAAGATGCGCCTTAAGGATTGCACAGTCCTCAGCGATGACGGATTCGGAGTTGTGGGCAACCTGCCAAAGGCATTGACTTTCACGCAACTGGTGGCCGAGACAAAAAAGGCGTTCGGAGCCTCGAACATAAGGACATCCGCTCCAGTCAAGGGAAAGGTCACAAGGGTTGCCGTGAGTAGCGGAGGCGGGCAAGGCTCTATCCCATACGCAGTTGCAAAGGGAGCCCAGGTGCTGCTGACCGGAGATGTCACGCATCACAATTTCTATTGTCCGGACGGATTTGCGGTGTTAGACCTGGGTCATCATTTCAGCGAACTTCCGGCTATAGGCCTTCTGGAATCCATTGTTAAGAAAAATTTTCCTACATTTGCACTCCATTTGAGCGAGGCTGATACAAGCCCGATATTTTATTTTTGATATGGCAACAACAAAGAAAAATCCTGCATTGAGCGGGGAGACCTTCACCTCCCTGCAGATTTCTACAAAGAACGCAGACGCGTTGGAGATGGAAAAGAAGCTTCATCTTCTTTACAAGCTCCAGCAGACGGACTCCAAGATAGATTCCATTTACATGCTCCGCGGAGAGCTCCCTCTGGAGGTTAGAGACCTTGAGGACGAGGTAGCCGGCCTTAAGACCAAACAGGCTGCTATCCAGAAGGAAATCAAGGAGATAGAGAACTTCATCGCGAGTAAGAAGAACGAGATGGAAGAATGCCGCTTGGCTATCAAGAAGTACGAGCAGCAGCGTAACAACGTGCGCAACAACCGCGAGTTCGAGTCCATTTCCAAGGAGATAGAGTTCCAGCAGCTGGAGAGCCAGCTTGCAGAAAAGAGAGCCAACGAGGGTGCAAAGAATCTGGTTACCAAGAAAGAGGAGCTGGCACTTCTGGGAGAAGAGATGAAAGGCCGCGAGGCAGACCTGGATGCAAAGCGCAAAGAGCTGGAAAACATAGAGAAGGAGACAGAGAAGGAAGTTGAAAAGCTTCAGGAGGAGAGCAAGGGATATCAGGAGCAGATAGATGGCAGAATGCTGGCCGCATACGAGAAGGTAAGGAGCAACGTCCGCAACAAGATGGCTGTAGTTACCGTACTCAGAGGCGCTTGCGGCGGTTGCTTCAACAAGATTCCGCCTCAGAGGCAGATAGATATAGACGAGAGCCGCAAGATTGTGGTTTGCGAATACTGCGGTAGGATATTGGTAAGTTCCCGCTTCGCCGAGGAAGATAATCCTGTTGCAGAAGAGGCAAAACCGGCAAAGAAGACTGCAAAGAAAAAATAAATTTTACTCAGCGATGAAGCAAGGCTCCTATACTTTGAGGGACCTCTTCTTCAAGCACGTAGGACAGACATCCTCTTCCCCGCTAGGCTTAAGGATAGTGAAGGCAGAGGGTGTTTTTCTGTATTCGGAGACCAGGAAATATCTGGATTTCATATCCGGTGTCTCCGTGAGCAACGTGGGCCATGCCAGAAGAGAGGTGATAGATGCCGTCAAGGCGCAGATGGAAAACTATGCCCATCTGATGGTTTACGGGGAGATGATAGAATCTCCTCAGGTTGAGCACGCAACTCTCCTCTGTTCAATTCTTCCGGAAAATCTGCAGAGCGTTTACTATGTCAACAGCGGGAGCGAGGCCAACGAGGCAGCCATAAAGCTGGCAAAGCGAATTACCCGCAGGCGCAGGATTGCAGCCTGCCGCAACGCCTATCACGGCAGCACCCAGGGAGCACTCAGCCTGATGGACAGCGAGGAGTTCAAGGGAGCTTTCCGCCCGCTTCTGCCAATGGTGGACCATTTCAGTTTCAACGATTTTGAATCCCTTTCGGTTATTACGGACGAGACCGCGGCAGTGATTGTGGAACCCGTTCAGGGAGAGGGCGGTGTGCAGATTCCAAAGCCGGGATTCCTGGAGGCGCTGAGGCAGAAGTGCAACCAGACAGGCGCCCTTCTGATATTCGACGAGGTGCAGACCGGATTCGGCCGCACCGGAAAGATGTTCGCCTTTGAGAAATACGGAGTTGTTCCGGATATACTTACGCTGGCAAAGGCCCTTGGCGGCGGAATGCCTCTGGGAGCTATGGTAACTTCTTTCGAGAGGATGAAATGCTGGCAGACAGACCCTCCTCTGGGGCATATTACCACGTTTGGAGGCCATCCGGTCTGCTGCGCGGCAGCTCTTGCATCGCTGAGGCTCCTTCTGGAAAAGGACTGGGTGGGGGATGTGGAGAGAAAATCCCGGAAAATTGTGGAGGCCTTGAAGTCCCATCCCGCTGTAAAGGAGATACGTGCGGCAGGGTTGCTGATTGCGGTGGATCTGGGAAGTGAGGAGTTGGCGAAAAAAGTGCTATATTTACTGATTGATGAGGGCGTGTTGACAGACTGGTTCCTGTTTCAGCCAACATCATTCAGGATAGCGCCTCCGCTGTGCATCTCGGACGATGAAATAGAACTTGGAATCCAGGCGGTCAGGAGGGTTTTGGACAAACTGGGAGAGTAAAGATTATGGCAAAGACAGTCAAAAACAAAAAAGGAGAAGTAGACCTTGAAGTCTCGGCCCTTCAGCACGGTATGAAGGTTCCGCAGGCTCCGGAAGTGGAAGCATCAGTGCTTGGAGCTATGATGCTGGATCAGGACATTGTGGAGGAACTCATGACGGTTCTTCAGGAGGAGTGCTTCTACAAGCCGGAGAATAGGCTTATATTCAAGGCGATAACCCATCTGAGCAATGCCTCCCAGCCGGTAGACATGATGACAGTGGCAGAGCGTCTGAAGTTTAACGGAGACTTTGACGCTGCCGGCGGACTGGACTATCTCACGCGCCTGACTTCCGATATTGGTGCCGCCGTTCACGTGAACTATTATGCCAAGATTCTGGTGGACAAGTTCATCCAGAGGGAGATGATTACCATCACCAACGATTCCCTCCGTAAATCCTATGACGAGTCAGAGCCGGTGGACGATCTCCTGAACTCTCTGCAGCAGAGACTGTTCGAGCTGTCGGAGAAAAACATGAGCCGCAAGGAGCAGTCCATCGCAGAGATTATAAAGACAAAGCTGGACAGCCTGGAGGAGATGCAGAGCAAGGGCGGGCAGACCGGTCTTCAGAGCGGATACATGGCTCTGGACAAAGTCACTTACGGTTGGCATCCGTCTGACCTGGTGATTATTGCAGGACGTCCTGGTATGGGTAAGACGGCGTTTGTGCTTACTATGGCCCGCAACATGGCTGTGGATTTCAAGATTCCGGTTGCGTTCTTCTCTCTGGAGCAGGCTCCTACTCAGTTACTTGAAAGGCTTATGGTTGCGGAGTCTGGACTGCCGTCCGACAAGATTAAGGGAAGCGTAAAGATGAGCCAGGCAGACTGGACCCAGCTGGACGACAGCCTGAAACCTTTGCTGGAAGCTCCTATCTACATAGACGACACTCCATCCCTTTCCATTGCAGACCTTAGGGCAAAGGCCCGCCGTCTTGTCAAGACCTCCGGAGTAAAGATTCTCATAATAGACTACCTGCAGCTGATGACCGGAAGCAAGGAGCTCAAGGGAAACAGAGAGCAGGAAGTTGCGGAAATTTCCCGTTCCCTCAAGGCTATTGCAAAGGAGCTGGACGTTCCGGTAATTGCCCTGGCGCAGCTCAGCCGTCAGGCCGAATCCTCTACGGGCGGACAGAAAAAGCCTCAGCTTACCCACCTGAGGGAATCCGGTGCCATTGAGCAGGATGCGGATATCGTACTCTTCCTGCATCGCCCTGAGTATTACGGACTTGAGGATATGAATATGGAGAAGGGCCTTACAGAGGTAATCATAGCAAAGCACCGTAACGGACCAACAGGAGAAGTAGAGCTTAAGTTCCTGGCTTCCCAGATGAAATTTGTGGACCGCAACGATACCTACATACCGTCTTCTTCCATCCCATCTTCAATTTCTTTCCAGTCCAGAATCAACAGTGGCACTAATCTTGATTTCGGTATTACAGCAGAAGACGAATACGACGGTATCTAAAAACATACAGACATGAAAAGATTTATTGCTCTCACATTCTTGCTTTCTTTGTTTTCAGCGGTTTACGCACAGGAGAACAACGATTATCCGTTCAAGAGCGGAGAGAGAATGAACTTCGTTCTGAACTATACATGGGGCGGTGTTATCACCGATGTTGGGGATGCCACCTGCACTCTGACATATAACGAAGGCAAATATCATGTGCTTGTAACCGGAAAGACTTTCAGGTTTTTCGACATGTTCTTCAAGGTCAGGGAGAGATTCGAGACCAGGTTCAGCGAATCTACCCTGCGCCCGACCAGATTCTACCGCGAGGCCGCCGAGGGCAAGTACCGCATGAAGAACACCCTCACTTTCAACAAGAATTATTCTGTCAGTTCCAGAACCCAGAAATATGACCGCCCTCCTTACGATACCCTGCTCAAGGGAACGGCCAACACTATGGATATGCTCACCCTGCTGTTCAAGAGCAGGACTCTGGACTTTGAAAACGCCCCGGTAGGCAAGAAATATCCTCTGGAGTTTGCAATAGACAAGGAAGTCTACAATATCTACTTCATTTTCCAGGGACGCGAGAACAAGAAAATTCCTGGCAACGGCACCTACAAAACCCTGAAATTTGCCGTTAAGGTTGTGGCCGGAAACGTTTTCGACGGCAAGGAGGACATGAATATCTGGGTCACCGATGACCAGAACAAGATACCTGTTTTCTTTGAGTCACCGATACTTGTGGGAAGGGTTCAGGGCAGGCTGATAGCCGTATCCGGGAACAAATACCCTCTGACTTCCAAGATCAAATAGCATGCGGAAAGGTGTAATAGGTCACGAAGGCGTGGTCTCTGGGGTGACGGAACATGGATACAAGGTAACCATCACCTCCCGCAGCGCTTGTGCCAGCTGCAATGCCAGGGGCCTTTGCTCCGCTTCCGAGATGGCGGACAAGATTATAGAAGTGAAACATTCCGGCCCCCTGGAATTCAAAGTGGGGGATAAAGTCAGTGTCAATATGGAAGAATCCGCCGGCATGAGAGCCGTGTGGATTGTTTATGCCGTTCCGGCAATCATTTTAGTAACCTTTTTGTTATATTTGCAGCGTTTGGGAATGAGCGAATTGTTCACGGGCCTTACCATCCTGGGAGCTATAGCCGTATACTTTATTGTGCTGTATCTTTTCAGGGGGAAAATAGGGCGCCGGATTAACTTTACGCTATCCCCGTTAGACGAGACAACTAACAATTAACTTAATGAATACAACAATTATCTTTACTGTCGCCACACTTGCAGTCTTGGGATTGCTGCTGGCGATTGTGCTCTACATTGTTGCCCAGAAATTCAAGGTGGAGGAAGATCCCCGTATCGACACCGTTGAATCTCTTCTGCCTGGCGCCAACTGCGGAGGTTGCGGCAAGGCAGGTTGTAGGGCTTTTGCAGAGTCGGCTGTAAAAGAAGGACTTGGCTCTTTGCACTGCCCGGTGGGCGGCAATCCTGTCATGCAGAAGATTGCAGAGGCACTGGGGCAGACCATAGAGGCCAAGGAACCGCAGGTTGCTGTCGTAAGATGTTCCGGATCCTGCGACAAACGCAAGAAGACCACCGTTTATGACGGTCTGGAAACCTGCGCCGCAATTGCTTCTCTGTATGGCGGAGACACGGACTGCAAGTTCGGTTGCCTTGGCCGCGGAGACTGTGAGTCTGTCTGCAAGTTCGGAGCTATAAAAGTGAACGCCAAGACCGGTCTTCCGGAGGTAGACGAGGAGAAATGTACCGCTTGCGGTGCCTGCGTAAAGGCTTGTCCTAAGCAGATTATCGAACTCAGGAATAAAGGTCCTAAGGGCCGCCGCGTTTATGTGGCTTGCCGCAATCAGGACAAGGGAGCCGTTGCAAGAAAGGCTTGTCTTGCAGCCTGCATCGGTTGCGGAAAGTGCGCAAAGACTTGTCCGTTCGAGGCAATTACCGTTGAGAATTTCCTGGCTTACATAGATTACACCAAGTGCCGCATGTGCCGCAAGTGTGTGGTAGAGTGTCCTACGGGAGCAATCCACGAGGTTAACTTCCCTCCACGCCCTGCAGCAGTAAAACCTGCAGCACCTGCAGCACCGGCCGCAGCAAAACCTGTCGCCGAGCCACAGGAAAAGAAAGTAGAAATACCGGTTGAAAAACAGCAGTAAGTTATGAGAACATTCAGAATGGGTGGCGTTCATCCTGCAGACAAGAAGATCAGCAAGGATGCGGCAATAGA
>JAFZMA010000108.1 GCA_017551215.1 Bacteroidales bacterium
AATAACATCCCGCCACAAGGGCAGGATGCCAAATCGTACAATTTACTCTGTCCGCCTAAAGGACAAAAAGCGGACAAGTGTGCTATATCCGTTTTATCCGTTTACCTTGAACTTGAAGTCCAACTGTTTAAGTTCCTCGTTAGCCTTTGTAATCTTTCCGGCAAGTTCCTTTTTGAAACGTTCAGACTTTTCTGCAACTGAAGGGTCAGACAGCGCAAGTATCTGGGTGGCGAATATTGCGGCGTTTTTGGCCCCGTCCAGCGCCATCGTGGCTACAGGAATACCACTTGGCATCTGGAGAATGGACAGAATAGAGTCCAGGCCTTCTATGGAATTGGAACTTTTGATTGGAACCCCTATTACAGGCAGATTCGTGGAAGCAGCTATAACACCCGGCAGATGAGCCGCACCGCCAGCTCCGGCAATTATGACCTTGACTCCGCGTCCTGCAGTCCCGCGGGCAAATTCCGCAACCATGTCCGGCGTTCTGTGGGCGGACAAGGCATTGACTTCAAACGGTATTTCCATTTCTTCCAGGAATTTGGCAGCCGCCTCCATAACCTTAAGGTCCGAGGTGCTGCCCATAATTATGCTGACAAGAGGTTTCATGACGGACTTTTGTATGTTAATACTGCAAATTTATTTAAATTTGAGCCTGATTACAACACCCACTGCAATGAAAAACGTCCAGCTTTACGACAAGAGCTTCAAGCTCTACATGTCCTATGATGAAATCCAAAAGGCAATAGATTCTGTCGCCGAGAAAATCAACAATGACCTTAAAGACGAGCATACCCCTCTGTTTCTGGGGGTTCTCACAGGCAGTTTCATGTTCTTCGGAGACCTGATGAAACGCATCAACCTGCAATGCGAGACCTGCTTCATACGTCTGGCTTCATACGAGGGCACCTGCACAACCGGCCAGGTTAAGCAGATGCTGGGCCTTACCCAAAGCGTAAAAGACCGCAACGTGGTTGTTGTAGAAGACATTGTAGATACCGGAACCACAATCAGGGAGTTGTACCAGATACTCAACGATAACGGAGCAAAAAGCATAAGAACGGCAACACTGATGTTCAAGCCGGGCAGCTACAAAGGTTCCATCAAGATAGATTATCCTGCCGTTAGCATCCCTAACGATTTCATCGTAGGTTTCGGCCTGGACTATGACCAGATTGGCCGTAACCTCAAAGACATATATGTTCTGGATCCTGAGGAGACAGAGAAACGTAAGGCTATAAATATTAGATAGATATGAAGTATTACATTCTGTTCGGGCCTCCGGGGGCGGGAAAAGGCACCCAGGCAAAATTCATCGCCGAGAAATACAACCTTCTGCATATATCTACGGGAGACCTTCTGAGAAAGGAGATGGCTGCCGGAACTCCGCTGGGGCTTCAGGCCAAGCAGCTGATCGAGGGCGGAAACCTGGTTCCGGATGAGGTTGTTGTGGGAATGATCCGCTCCACATTTGCTTCAAACACAGAGGTTGCGGGATTTCTGCTGGACGGTTTTCCTCGCACTATAGCCCAGGCAGAGATGCTGGACAAGATGCTCGCAGAGCAGAACCAAAAGGTGGACAAGGTTCTTTCCCTTGTAATTCAAGACAGTACAATCTTTGAGAGAATCGCCCGCCGAGCCCAGATAGAAGGAAGAAAAGACGACGCAGACCCTGCCACAATCCAGAACAGGATAGACACTTACCACCAGAAAACTGAACCACTCATAGAGTTCTACAGGAAAGCCGGCAACTATTGCGAGATTCCAGGAGAGCAGACTATTGAGGAAGTGTTCCAGTGCATCTGCAAAGAACTTGACTGACTAATGCCAAACACGGATTTCGTAGACTATGTGAAACTGCATCTTACTTCCGGAAACGGAGGTAACGGCTCCATGCACCTGCACAGGGAAAAGTTCATAGACAAAGGCGGCCCAGACGGCGGGGACGGCGGCAAGGGTGGCAGTGTCATCATGCAGGGAGACAGCCAGATGTGGACTCTCATAAGTCTGAAATACCGTAAACACATTTCTGCGGAAAACGGAGGAAACGGAGGCAGCAACCTCTGCACGGGAGCAGATGCCAAGGATGTGATTCTGAAGGTTCCTCTTGGGACCGTGGCCAAGAATGCGGAAACAGGAGAAATAATCGGAGAGGTAACTTCCCACGGCCAGACCTGCACCCTCCTCAAGGGAGGCCGCGGCGGCAAGGGCAACGCCTTCTTCAAGAGCGCCACACGCCAGACGCCTAAATTCGCCCAGGAAGGAGAGCCTGGCAGTGAGGGCTGGTTCATCCTGGAAATGAAAGTATTGGCAGATGTAGGGCTTGTCGGTTTCCCGAATGCCGGCAAATCCACCCTGCTTTCAACCGTTTCAGCCGCCCACCCGAAAATTGCGGACTACGCCTTCACCACGCTGGAGCCTAGTATCGGAATTGTCCGCTATTACGACGACCAGTCTTTTGTGATGGCAGATATTCCGGGCATAATAGAGGGCGCCCATCAGGGCAGAGGACTGGGTCACCGGTTCCTCAGACACATAGAGAGAAACTCCATCCTGCTTTTCCTGGTATCAGCTGAAAACCTGGAGATTGCAAAGGAATACAAGATACTTCTCAACGAGCTCAAGATGTATAACCCGGAGCTTCTGGACAAGGAGAGAATCCTGGCCATCACAAAGTGCGACCTGCTTGGCGGAGACAAGGACCTGATTTCATCGCTGAGGAGAAAAGTTCCTAAAAAAGTTCCTTACGTTTTTATCTCGTCTGTTACGGGAGAGGGTATTCAGGAGTTGAAAGATCTTATCTGGGAAACACTGCACAAGGTATGATAGACAATCTGATTAATCTGGACAGACAAATTACGGTTGCCGTAAACAGCTGGCATTCCGATTTTTGGGATAGTGTCATGCTGTTCCTTTCCAACAAATGGAGCCTTGTCCCCGTCTATGTAATTGTTTTCCTTTACATACTTTCCAGAAGAAGATTCAAGGTGGGAAGGCGTGAGTATTTCAACAACTGGCTTATGAGTGCTCTGGTTGTGTTGGCATGCCTTATGACTTTTTTTATCACCGACAAAATCGGGCACGATATCATAAAGCCTTATTTTCACCGTCTCAGGCCTGGTTACGATTTCTGGATCTGGGATCTTGTGCGCACTCCGGACGGCAAAGGAGGAGCCTGGAGCTTTGTATCCAACCATGCCTCCAACATTGTAGGCTTTGCCACTGTAACCGCCTTGTTTATAAAGCGTAAGGGCTACACATTTCTGCTTTTGCTCCTTTCGGTTGCAGTATGCTACAGCAGGGTTTATCTTGGCCGCCATTTCCTCGGCGATGTACTGTGCGGGGCCCTGTTCGGGTTTGTGACGGCCTGCTTCTGCTACCTGATCTGCTCCTGGCTTACCAGATTTTTTGCTCGCCGATACGTTATCCGGGAATACCGCTAAACGCAACTTCAAGCTCCTGTAATGCTCTATATCTCAGACACATCTACAGACCCCTTTTTCAACCTTGCAGAAGAGGAGTACCTGCTGACTCAAAAGACAGATTCTGTTTTCCGCCTCTGGAGGAACGCTCCTTCCATAATTGTGGGGAGATACCAGAATACCATCGCTGAGATAAATACGGAGTATACTCATGAGCACAACATTCCGGTTGTCAGAAGGTTAAGCGGTGGAGGGGCAGTCTTCCACGATTTGGGCAACCTCAATTTCACTTTCATACAGAACCGCTCCGGCTCAGAAGGGGGCAACGCATTACGGAAACAGGCTGCAGATACCTCAGAGATGTTCCGCCGGTTCACCGCCCCTATCATAGACGCTCTCAGAAGCCTGGGCGTAAAGGCCGAACTTCAAGGCCGCAACGATCTGACAATAAACTCGCTCAAGTTTTCAGGCAACGCTATCTGCATCCACATGGACCGTATCCTCATGCACGGAACCCTAATGTTCGATGTCTCCAAGCAGGACCTTTCTAAAGCTCTCAGGCCCCGGCCGGAAAAATACATCGGCAAGGCCGTAAAAAGCAATGTAAAGCGCGTTACAAACATCAGGGAACACCTGAAACAGGACGTAGACGTGCTGTGGTTCAAGGAGTTCTTGGGGAAGTACATCTGCTCCTCAGACAGCAGCGCTGTTCCATACAGCCTAACTACGGAAGATATCCGGTGCATAGAGGAACTGAAAAAGAGCCGCTACTCCACGCCGGAATGGAATTTCGGCAATTCGCCAAAATATTCCTTCAGCAACATCAGGCGTTTCCCTTCCGGCATCGTTGAACTTTACATGAATGTGGAGAACGGCACAATAAAGAACCTGGATATTCGCGGAGACTACTTCTTTTCCAGGCCAACTGAAGAGCTGATAGCAAAACTCATCGGCACTCCGCACACCAGAGAGGCCATACAAAAGAAAATAGGCTCCCAAACGGAAGCCTACTTTGCGGGTATTGATTCAGAAGATGTCGTAAACCTGTTCTTCTGACAGGTTTACTCTTATCTGCCGAACTTCTTTTCTTTTAGCTTAACCAGCTGTCCCTTAAGCACATCTACACAATCTACAACGGCATCTTCAAAGCTCTTGGCATTCCTGGTAACGATAATGTCGTCTGTAGGTACCTGAAGTTTGACTTTGCACTCCTTGTTCAGCTGGTCTGGAAGCAGGCTCAAAGTAATATCCGCCTCCATAAAACCGTCGAAGAACTTTTCCAGTTTCTCAACCTTCTTCTCTACAAATGCAAGAAGTTTCTCATCTGCGTCAAACTTAACGGATTGGATTCTAATTTCCATAATCGACCTCCTTATTAATTGGTTAAACAGTTTCTATCTTCACATATCAAATATACAAAATCCAAGCCTGAAATGCAAAAACAACAACCCTAATAATTACACATATCACATTATTGTTGATATCTATTATCTTTGTGCAGATAAATACTTTTCCTGTAATGAGAACTATTAGCGTAATTGCAATTATTGCCCTGTCTATCATATCATTTTCATCTTGCAAAAACGGTAAGAAGCCGGATGCCTCCAACAATGCCTCAAGCGACGTGACAACTCCTTCATCTCAAGCCACCGGCACTCAATCAGATACAGCAAATACTCAGAAAGACAGCACACTTGCGTCTAAAGCTTCGGAATACTTCAATTTAGACGTGGAAAAAATCTTCAATCTCATAAAGGAAGTCTCCTCAGACTGGAAAGACGATGATGGTCTCAAAGGACAAAAAGCCGGACTTGATTTTCTCAAGCACACACACGCCTTTGACGGAGACATAGAACTGATTGCTTTTTATTATGGACATAATGTCCGTCTTGTGGCAGACTCTCCCAACAAGTTCACAAGCCCCAACACTTTAAATGCCCCTGTTTTCACCCCGAACGGAAGTCATGCTTTTTATATGCTTATCGGAGCAGACGCATGCTCGGGTTCTAATGTTTTCTTCAGCGATAAACAGGACTATGACGATTTCATCTTAAAAGTTAATGAATACGGCCTATATAAGAATGATTACGGATACTATTTCGTACCCGCAACCAAGACCGGAATGGTCCAAGACTTTCCGGCGAATGAAAACAATTTTCATGAAAAACTCATGATGAGTTTCGAGCCAATGGGCCTCAAAGACGGCTGGTTCAGAATAATTCTCGGCCTGGATTTTTAATCCTGAATGGCCATATACTCTTTCCCCATCTTGACAATCTCTTGGTTCTGGAGGTAATTCTCTCAAAATTAACCCCTGAGGAAAGAACATCCACAAGTTCACTCGCATAAGGTTTTGAGGTTAGACGGAGAAGTTCTTCGGAACTAGCATTCCGCAAGAGATAATCAATGTAACCATTCGTTGAAGATGGACAACTTTTTCAGTTCTTCGCCTGCTTGATATAGTATCCTCCTGTCTTATCAGAACCTTTGTACTCTATTACTCCCATAATTAACAAATGTGACAGACGTCTTGTAAGAGTTGCCCTACTGATTTTTGCTTTTAGGGCAAGAACAGCTCTCTTAATCCCCGGATTCTGTTTTATGATTTCATATATAAGTTTTAGAGGCTCATTTAGAGGCTCACTTAGAGGCTCACTTATGGGTTTCATGTCTGTCTGGTTTATCCCTAGTTCAGCCCTCAGCATAAAATCATCTTGACGGAAAACCGGAGAAGGCCAGCCACCTTCTTCCATTTCCCTGTACATTCTGTCAACTCCTTCTCCAAATTCCCTTACAAACTCATATTCCTTAAGAAACTCAGCGATTTTTGGATTTCTGGAAAAATGTGTTGTTCTCATATTGTTAACGCGCACCCTGCCTGGCAGAATACCGGGACTTTCTACCATATAATGATCTTCAAACATCTTTATCTGAATATCTGTTCCCATTATGGAGTAGTCTCTATGGGCAATTGCATTAACTATAAGCTCCGTCCAGCAGAATTCAGGGTATTCCGGCTTGGTAACAAACCTGGCACCCTCTCCCAAATAAGTATGTTCCTTTATCTGGGTTTTCACAAAGCCGATGGAGGCCCTGGCCATGTCCAAGATCTTCCCTGTGAAAATCTCATCCTTTATAACATTCATTTCCCTTCCGAATTTTTCTTCCGAGCCGTCATACTTGATGAAACGGACTCTTGCTCTGGGGAAGAATGTTTGGGGATCCTTGCCAAACAGCAAAATTGCAGCTCCACTTATAATGTCCCCGCCATCTTTAGATTGTATAAACTTCTTGTTGGACCTCAAGTATTCTATCGCATCTTTGGGGTATCCAATTTTCTGGCAGTATTGCTCAACGAAAGCTAAATCGATGTCATCTAAAGAAGCATTGACAACCGGAAAATCTTCAAAAAATTGAACGCCCTTTGCCAGCATAATCTGCAACCTGTCTGAAAAGGAAAGGCGTTTTGATTTATCCCCCACCCTATAAAACGCTTCATCTGCCGTTGTAGCGTGCATCACAGAACTCTGTTCAATATCCATAACAAGAATATGATTGGCCTTCCCGGATGAATCATTACATGGTATCCATTCAAATCTTGCCTCAACAGAAGGAACACAATAATCAAACGGAACCCTCAAATAGTCATTAACATGAGTTTGGTAATCATCCACTCCCGTTATTGTTCCATCATCTTCAACACCTAAAACAATAATGCCTCCATCAGCATTAGCCATAGCTACCACAACGGATGCCAAGGTTTTAGCCTCAATACGGGCACTTTTCCTATCAAAAGTCTGCCCTTCCTTTCTGTTTCTTAAAGTCTCAATATCAAGCATCATTTCCTTTGTTTTTGCAAAAGAAATAATGCAATCTGAGATAATCCGAATTTTAAACGTTTATAAACGATTATATCCGTTTAAGTAGTTTTTAAACGGACAATGAACCATCTGAAGGCCTGCTCGTTAAGCTTATTTCTACATCAAACCACAACTTCCCCGAAGGGCACATTGTCCTCGATGAGTTGTCTATCATCAGATTTCTACATCAAACCACAACTAGTCGCAGTTCAGCACGAAGTCCACAGCGGTTGTCTATTATCAGATTTCTACATCAAACCACAACAATAAGCCGGAACGCTAATCGTATCGGGGAGTTGTCTATTATCAGATTTCTACATCAAACCACAACATTTTTTTGTGTTTTATGTCTTCCGGGGGCGTTGTCTATTATCAGATTTCTACATCAAACCACAACTGGGTGGGATGAGAACTCAATTCTGAATCTGTTGTCTATTATCAGATTTCTACATCAAACCACAACCAGTGCCGAAGTAACGGCACGGACTAACAAGTTGTCTATTATCAGATTTCTACATCAAACCACAACTACAAGGCGTTGAGCGTCCACCAGCCTTATGTTGTCTATTATCAGATTTCTACATCAAACCACAACGACTTTACGGGAAATGTGTATTTCATTTCGTTGTCTATTATCAGATTTCTACATCAAACCACAACAGCCTCATCCATCATTCACTCCGTAGCGAAGTTGTCTATTATCAGATTTCTACATCAAACCACAACATTACCTTCAAGTGGAAGGCTTCTGATTGGTTGTCTATTATCAGATTTCTACATCAAACCACAACATTACCTTCAAGTGGAAGGCTTCTGATTGG
>JAFZMA010000109.1 GCA_017551215.1 Bacteroidales bacterium
ATCGAAGCCGAAAGAGGCGCTTGCGAAGGCAAGAAGAAGATTGCCACCAAGGCAAAGCAGCTCAACTACGATGCTATCCACGACACCGTTCACGAGATGTGCAAAGACGAGGCACGTCACGGACAAGGCTTCGAGGGCATCTACAACCGCCTTTTCAAGAAGTAACCCAGCCGTTTAAAACACTGGTTAAAGGCTACTATGCAAACATACCCCCGGCAGAAGCACGGGGGTATATTTATTTATACTGCTCAATATTAAATCCAAACGCTATTCGGCAGATGTTGCCGGAACTATCATCTTAACCTTCTCGTTCCAGGCGTACTTCTGATAGTATGTCGTAAGGGTTGGCTCCTCTGGGTTGTTGATGTAGCAGCTCAGGCCGCTGAACTTTGCCGGATCTATCTCCAGAGTTATCATAAGGCCGGTGGTGTACTTTGCTATCACGGCCCTGTTCAATGCCGTTCCAAGGGCGGTTGTCTCAGAGGCACCGCAAAGATTGTCCAAGTAGTCCTTGAAATCATAGAACCAGTGGTCGTTGAACCTGAAATATCTCTGAACCGAAGTTACATCCAATGTCGGAATGCCGCTGCGGTATTTCTCGAACAGTTTTGCCGCCTCGGCTGCAACTGACTCCAGCTCAGAACATTTTATGGTTGCTATAGTCGCGGAACGGTATTCTCCGCTCTGGGCGTTGTAGTAATCGTAGAAATCTTTCGCCACACCGGCATAATCCGCATTGAACATTCTCTCAATGACTTTATCGTAAGGGAAACTGTCCGTAAGGATTTCTGCAGGAGAGGCGATAAAGTAATCGCAGCAATCTTTTAGCTGATAGGCAATCTCAATTCCGCCCATCAGGCATGCGTCAATGGCGATAAAGTCAAAGTGCAAGTCCCCTATAGCTTCCTGTATGTCGAAAATGGACATTTCCGTTCCCAGCTCACTGCCGAAAGATTTCACCAAGTGGGCATAAGGATCAATTCCACCCGCCGGTTCCGGGAACAACGTTTTCCAGCTTCCGGAAGAGGAACGCCTGAATGCTGCACCGGATGACACACCCGTCTGAACCCTTCCGGATGCGCCAGTGAATGAAGGAGCGTAAGCGGCCATCCGCATACCTTCATCTGAAGAAGCGGATGGGTCCAGTCTGTAGTAACCTGCCGGAAGCCAGCCTGTTCCGTGGGACCAAAGCACAAGTCCATATTCCTTTGCCGGGCACATGGTCTTGACTATGTTTATCACGGACTTCATGGAATTCTTTGTACAGGAATTCATATACGAAAACCTGTAGAAAGTATCTATCTGCGTGTTTCCTTTCTTGTCTTTATAAACGTTGACCAGCAGCGTAAGGGTATCCTTCATCTGCTTGGTGGAAAGATCGAAATTGTTGCAATACAGCACAATGTTGCCGTTAGACGGAACATATCCACTTATGATTTTGTTGATATTGGCTGCCGCATCTGTAGAAAGATTGTTGTGCGACGCAAAATACAGAAGTATTGTCTTGTCCTTTTCCTCGAACACTACATCCTTGGGTTCCACCTTTGAACAGGCACCCATTATCACAGCCGTCAGAGCAAGTGCACTGAAAAACCTTCCGAATATCTTCATAACGGGGCAAAAATACACATTTTTCCTTTAAACAGCATATTCCATACCAAGTGGGGTACATCACGGACTTTCTTGCTATCTTTACGGATGATATCCGCTTAGAATTACTTGAAATATGGAAAAGAGCAAATTTTCTAGACCGCTGGACGAGAATCTCGGATCCTCAATCCGCAAGTACCTGAACATGCAGGTGGACAGAGCCGCCCTCAAAGGCGCGGAAAAAATGTCCGTAGTCTCCAACAGAATCATAGTGACCGCCGTGCTGCTTCTGGCCGGAACCATTGTCCTTATGATGCTCTGCCTTGCCGCCGGCTTTTTCCTCGGCGATGTCTTTGGCAGCAACGCCCTGGGCTTCCTTTGCGCCGCCGCCCTGGTACTCGTGTTGGGCCTGATAGTGTGGCTCTTGCGCAAGAGACTGTTTGCCAACCAGATGGCCAAGTTCTACACCGGCATGCTCCTCGGCGATGACAAGATGTCCAACATGAAGGAGCTCAATCTCCGCCAGCAGTTCGTGGAGACAGAAATCCAGAACAAGGAAGAAGATATTGCAGCTGAGTACCAGATGCTGAAGAACATGCTCAATCCGCTCCACTACGTAGGCCTTGTGGTAGACAAGATCCGTGAAATCTTCCGCAACCGCGACAGTTCCAACGCCACTCAATCGGAAACCCAACAAACGGGCATCCATCCGGAAGACACTGGCGCCACCCCTCCGGACGATAACTACCAGGCTAACCAATTCTAGGCGGAAGAGCAGAAGACTTTGCAAGAGCCTGTGGCCGCCCGTGGCCACATGAACGGGAGGGGCCCACGAGCATAGCGTAGCGGGGGGGATGTTTTTGAATGTAATAGGTTAAATGATTAAATATGAAAAGGATTACAATTATGCTGACAGTATTGTCGATGGCAGTGGCTGCTGGCTGCAGCAACAGGGTAAAGGCAGACGCTGACAAGCCTTTCACCTACATAGTGGATGAATTCGCAGACCTTCAGATTCTGCGGTACCAGATTCCGGACTGGGATTCGCTGAGCTTTGAAAACAAGGCCTTCCTGTACTATATGTCGGAAGCCACAAAGTGCGGCCGTGACATTGTATTCGACCAGATGGGAAAGTACAACCTCCGCATCCGCAAGGTCATTGAAAAGATTATCTCATCGGCGAACAATAAAGAAATTGTTGTTGACACTGAAAGTCCTGAGTATAAAGAGTTCCTGGTTTATGCCAAGAGGGTTTTCTTCTCCAACGGAATCTACCATCACTATGCGGAAGACAAGTTCTATCCGGCTTGCCCGCCAGAGTATTTCAGGAGCCTGATGGAAGCAACCGGCCAGGGCGAACTCTGCGAAGAGCTTCTGCCTGTAATCTACGAGACATGGATTCTTCCTATGAGACGCTGCAACGACACCAAGGTAGATATGGTTGCAAACTCCGCCGTGAACTTCTATGAGGGAGACCTCACCCAGAAGGAAGTAAACGATTTCTACGACAAGATGGAAGACCGCAAGGATCCGCACCCTATCTCCTACGGCCTGAATTCCAAGCTGGTAAAGCACGCGGATGGAACAATCACGGAAGAAGTCTGGAAACTCGGAGGCCTCTACTCCAAGTCCATTGAAAAGATAATCGAGAACCTCAACAAGGCAAAGGAATATGCGGAGACAGACGGCCAGAAAAAGACCGTTGAACTTCTTGTAAAGTACTACACCACAGGAGATCTCCGCGATTGGGACGCATTCAACATCCAGTGGGTGGATGACGGCGCAAAGGTTGTGGACTTTACCAACGGATTCATAGAGGACTACGACGACCCTCTTGGAAGGAAAGCTACTTGGGAAGGCATCGCCAATTTCAAGGATCTGGGTGCCAGCCGCAGGACAGAAGCCATCAGTTCCCAGGCCCAGTGGTTCGAGGACAATTCCCCTGTAGACAAGCGTTTCAAGAAGGAGAACGTGAAAGGCGTCAGCGCAAAAGTCATCAATGTAACCGCCTTGGGCGGAGCATGTTACCCGTCTACCCCTATTGGAATCAATCTCCCGAACGCCAACTGGATACGCAAGGAGTACGGATCCAAATCGGTGACAATTAACAACATTACCGAGGCCTACAACAAGGCGGCAGACGAAATGCCTAAAAGCATCCTGACAGAATTTGCATGGGATCAGGCGGAAATAGATATGTGCAAGAAGTACGGCATAGAGACAGATAATCTTGAGACGGATCTCCACGAGTGCCTGGGCCATGCGTCCGGACAACTTCTGCCTAACGTTCAGGAGAATGCTCTCAAGGAATTCAACTCCGCGCTGGAAGAGGCACGCGCAGACCTGTTCGCGCTCTACTATCTGGCTGATCCTAAGCTGGTTGAAATGGGACTTCTCCCGGATGGCGAGGCTTACAAGGCAGAATACATGAGCTATATCCGCAATGGTCTTTTCACGCAGTTCACCCGCATAGAGCTGGGCAAGAAGAACACTGAGGCCCACATGCAGAACCGCAAGCTGATAGCCGAGTGGGCTTACGAGCATGGTGCTGCAGACAATGTGATAGAGAAGAAGACCAGAGACGGCAAGACTTATTTTGTAATCAACGACTTTGAGAAACTCAGAGGCCTGTTCGGAGAACTGCTGGCAGAAGTCCAGAGAATCAAGTCAGAGGGAGATTACAAGGCCGGGAAGAAACTCATAGAAACTTACGCCGTAGACATTGACCCTACCCTCCACAAGGAAGTTCTGGAGCGCTATGCGGCACTCAACCTCAAACCGTACAAAGGCTTCATCAATCCGGATATCGTACCGGTTGAGAAGAACGGTAAAGTTGTTGACTACAAGATAGTTTACAACGACGACTACCTGAAGCAGATGATGGAATACGGCAAGAAATACTCCTTCGAGTAACTGAGGGAATTCTTTTTGGGGGGCTTATTCGTCCAGATAAATGAGTTTGAATTTTCTTAAATCATTAAGCGAGGACAGTTCCTTGATAGAGGCCTTTTTGTGAGATATACCGTAATTGTGAACCTGGAAAAAGGTGTAGAAAGAAGGATCTGAAACTTCCATAAACACTTCTTTCAGCTTTATCCGCTTGTCCTTGTATTCCGGGAATATGATTACCGAATGTTCAAGTCTGTTGTCTGCAACCAAGCCTTTTCCTTCGCCGATGAAAAGACGCGTTACCCTTTCTATCTTTTTACCATCCTTTTCCAGCGTGATGACAGTCTGGTTCTCCCTGTTTTTCCCTTCAAAGAAGATGTAAGACACCGTGCCATTTTCAGATATCGCCTTGTGTATCAGCAAATCCCTTTTCTTCACCGATGTAGCCAGATACTTCCTGTCTGTTATGCGGAAAAGGATATCGCTTGAGTATGCTATGCTGAAAGCGTTTATGGACAGGGCTTTCATTATGCCTGTGGTGTCTTTAGGGTATTCAAGCTTAAAGTAGTTCTTGTCGAAGAAGCCCACTACCCGCTTGAACGGGCCGTGGTAAGCCTTATAAGCATACACCATAGAGTCTGACATGGATATGGAGTCTCCAAGATATGGATTCACATAGTACAGGTCATAAGATACCCTGAACTTGTGCAGGTCTGTCTCATATCTGTACCTGTACTGTTTGAAGAGTTCAAGATATTCCTTGAGTCTACGCAGATTGTCTCCTTCCACGGAAATGGAAATCAGCGAGGCTTCTTTGATTATGAGCCGGACACTGTCGCCCTTTCCCTTCCATACGAATGGAGCAGAATTAAGAGACGAGTATCCGGCTTCCAGCTTGTCTCCATATTTGAGAGAATCTACCGGTATCATATAAATGCCGAGAGAATCGGCAACACCTACTATCTTTCCATTGATGCGGATATGAGCAAAAACGGCAGGGTCCTCTCCTATAGTCACAATCACCTTAACATGTTGGCTATAGGCAGAAGACGCACAGCAGACGAGGAAAAATACAGCCAGGTATCTCTTGAAGGTTCCCATAACAACTACTATGGTTCCTTTGTCAGGTCAGCGTCTTCTGCCCTGCGGCCGGTAATCGTAGGGATTGGCTCATCTGATTCCTTGTCTAGCTGGTTGTTCCAGAGGTATTTCCTTGTCTCGGCCACTATTACACCGCTAAGCACAAGGAGGGAGATTATATTCGGGATTGCCATGAGGGCGTTCAGGATATCTGCAAAGTTCCAGACTACAGACAGGTTGACAACGGCTCCCACATACACAAGCACAACCCAGATTATGCGGTAAAAGAACACCGTCCGCCTGCCGGCAAGATATTCTACGCTGCGCTCCGCATAGTAACTCCATCCCAAGATTGTTGAGAAGGCGAATGTTGCCAGGCTGACTGTCAGCACAATGGAACCTACGTAAGGAATCTGGCCGAATGCCAGCTGCGTGAGCTTTGCGCCGTCTTTGTAATCTATGCCGGGATTGGATATGATGCTGGATACGAGCACCAGACCGGTGAGAGCACATACGATAACCGTATCCCAGAAGGTTCCGGTAGATGAAACCAGAGCCTGGCGTACCGGATTCTTGGTCTGTGCGGCTGCGGCGGCTATCGGCGCGCTACCCATACCGGACTCGTTGGAGAACAGTCCCCTGGCGATTCCGTATCTGCAGGCCATCATCACCGTAGCTCCGGCAAGGCCGCCAAGACCAGCTTTGGCAGAAAAGGCAGACTGGCAGATCAGAGATATCGCATCGCCGAGTACATTCCAGTTCATTCCCAGAATGATAAAGCAGCCCACAACATAAAATACGGCCATAAACGGTACAAGAAGGCCACAGACTCTGGCGATTCCCTTAATGCCGAAGAAGGTTACAAGCATCACCAGAAAAGCCACGGCAAGGCCGGTATATTCCTTTGGGATGCCGGTGAAAGACGGGCCGAAAAGCCCCTCCTGGTCCAGAAGGGTGGAAATTGCGTTAGCCTGAACAGTGTCACCGATGCCGAATGCAGCCAAGGCAGCAAACACGCAGAAAAGTATTGCCAGGAACTTGCTGCCCACTCCCCTTTCCAGAGCGTACATAGGTCCTCCTAGCATGGTGCCTTTAGCTGTCTTTACCCTGTACTTTATGGCCAAAAGACCTTCCCCGTATTTTGTAGCTATACCTAAAAGTCCTGTAATCCAGCACCATAGAACGGCGCCCGGGCCTCCCAGAGACACGGCCGTTGCAACTCCTATAATATTGCCTGTTCCGATGGTGGCGGCAAGAGAAGTTGTGAGCGCCCCGAACTGGCTAACGTCTCCAGCCGCGTTCTTGTCTTTCCTGAACGAGATTCCGATTGCCTTGAAAATGGACTTCTGAGGGAATCTGAGACGAATGGTCAGAAAAATATGGGTTCCAAGAAGGAGAATAATCATGGGCCAACCCCAGATGAATGAACTGACGTCTGAAAAGATTTTGTCTAACACTTCCATATATGCTCGTTTTACAGGCGATGCGCCCGAGGGAAACAAATTTAACAAATTTTAATACTTTTGCAAAGGGATACGCTGGCTCCATAATTGCAGTGTATCTGTAAGGCGGATAATAAAAATATTGTTATGAAGAATATTTTCAGAAGTTCAGGCTTTGTGCTTATAGCTGTTTTGGCGGGTCTTTCCTTTTGCTTAAACTCCTGCTTTCTGCATGATGAGAAAAGCAGTACAAGCGGCAAGGATTCCACGGAGGTCAAAGACTATGTGGACCTTTTCATGAAGCAGTACTACTATTGGGCAGACCAGATGCCCAACTCTACAAAGAAAGACAAGAGCGTGGCAGATTACTTTGAATCCCGTCTGGTTTCCAAAGACAGGTGGAGCTGGATGATGAACGGAGAGTCCTACATCAATATGGAAACAGGTACCTCAACCGGTTCATACGGTTTCCATTTAAGCCAGCCGATAGAATACTTCAAGGACTACGATGTTTACATCACATACGTAGACAAGAACTCTCCGCTTGCAAAAGCCGGAGTTACAAGAGGTTGGCAACTGACGGACATTGCCGGTACAGATGTGAACACTCTTATCAAGAACGACAGGTTCTACGATGAAATAGGCAAATCTTCCAACAATTTCACGTTCAAGGATACCAAAGGCAACAGCGTTAACCTGGATCTCAAGCAGACTACTTTCCAGAGCAACTCCGTAACGTACAGCAAGATTTTCACAGCTGCGGACTACGACAAACTTTCAAAGAGCGCCAAAGTAGGATATATTCTCTACACAACCTTCAATTCCAACATGCAGAACGAGATAACCAGTACCCTTAACCAGATGAAGAATCAGGGGATTACAGACCTGATTCTTGACCTCAGGTACAACGGCGGTGGAGATATTGGCGTATGTACAGAAGTGGCAAGCCTCCTGGCCCCTGCCTCCGCAGACGGCAAGACATTCCTGACTCTGGCTCACAATATTGCAAACAAGAGCGAGGACAAGACATATTCCATCAAGAGAACCAGCAACTCGCTGAATTTGGACAGGCTTTTCATCATCACTGGCAGCGGTACAGCATCGGCTTCCGAGAGCATGATCAACTGCCTGTCTCCATATATGGATGTTCAGACGGTCGGCGGCCAGACATACGGCAAGCCAAACGGAATGTATGTGTTCCTCTATCCACAGAAGGCAAAGGGAAGCAACATAAAATACGCCTTCCTGCCTATCAGCTTCTACTGCAAAAACTCTGAAGGCAAAGCAGATTACGACAACGGCATAATTCCAAAGCAAAAGAGATATGATGACCTTTATCATGATTTCTCCGCCCAGGAAGATCTGATTGGGGCCTGCCTCACCTACATAGGCACCGGTTCCTACCCTGTATTGCCTGTGGCCCATACAACCAAGTCCACCACCACTTTCGGCAAGCAGATTTTCCTCAGCGATGGATTTAAAGGCGCTTACATAAAGAAATAGCATTAAGAGCAAAAAGTTGCGTTTAATTTTGCCATTGTAATATTTATTGCTATTTTTATGATTGAATTTGATGACTATTTAACACAATAATTAATTTTTAACATTTTTATTATGGAAAAATTATTCAAGAACATTCAGGCTCAGTTTGAGGCTTTCAACAAGGACGCTGAGGCACAGATCGTAAAGGGTAACAAGGCTGCCGGAACTCGCGCAAGAAAGGCTGCTTTGGAAATCAGCAAGCTGATGAAGGACTTCAGAAAGGCTTCCGTTGAGGCTGCAAAGAAGTAATCAACTGAACTGAAAATCAGGAAGGATGGCTATCTTAGTCATCCTTCTTTTTTTTGATGGCAGGTGTCGATTTAAATAGATTGATTATATTTGTGAGTTATGAACAAGACGGCAAACTACAGATTTACCATTATTTCTCCCGTGTTCAACGAGGAAGGGAACATTGCACGGCTGGCGGAGACTCTGGACAAGTACATCAATTCTGCGGAGGACAAAAGCGCGTGCGTGCTGTTCGTCAATGATGGCAGCGCAGACAAATCCCTGGAAATGATACGGAACGAATGTTCAAGAAGGAAGAACTTTTACTACCTGTCACTGGAGAAGCGTACCGGACTAAGCGGAGCTATCAAGGCAGGGTTTGACAACACCTTCTCCCCGCTAGTCGGATACATAGACGCAGACCTTCAGACAACACCGGAGGACTTTGATCTCCTGCTGCCATACGCCGATGAATATCCTCTGGTTATGGGAATCAGGGCCAACCGCAAAGACTCCGCCTGGAAGAATTTCCAGAGCAAGTTTGCAAACGGATTCCGCAAGATGTTCACTCACGACGGTGCAACTGACACCGGCTGCCCGCTCAAGATACTTCACACGGACTACGCCAAGAGAGTTCCTATGTTTACTGGCATGCACCGCTTCTTTCCTGCGCTCATCCAGCTGCAGGAAGGCGGCAAGATGAAGCAGGTGCCCGTAAGGCACTTCCCGAGAGTGGCCGGCGTAAGCAAATACAACGTCTGGAACAGGCTCATAGGCCCTATGAAAGACTGCTTCGCCTACCGCTGGATGAAAAAGAGATACATCAACTACTCCTTCAAGGACAACAACCTGTAACCCCCTCAAATGGAACGGACTATCAGCCAGTGGATCATATTCGGCATCGGCTTTCTGGCACAGGGACTCTTCTCCGCCAGAATCCTGGTCCAGTGGATAATGTCCGAGAGGAAGAAGAAGGTGGTTTCACCTACCATCTTCTGGGTTCTGAGCCTTGTAGCCTCTTACCTGTTCTTTATCTACGGATGGCTCCGTAACGACTTTGCCATAATGTTCGGCCAGGTGATTTCCTACTACATCTACATGTGGAACCTGAAAATCAAGGGAGTCTGGAGCATATCCAAGGACGGCCAGATAGAAGGTTCAAAGGGCAATATATGGTGGAAGGCACCGCTGCTGACCATCCTCCTGATAACCCCAGTTGTAGGAATCGGTTACATTCTCACAGACCTTGAAGGATTCAAGCAGCAGGTATTCCAGAACAGCAGCATACCTATGTGGCTTGTTATATTCGGCTCTCTGGGGCAGATAATTTTTACTCTGCGATTTGTTTACCAGTTCTTCTATTCAAGGAAGAGGAACGAGAGCCACCTCCCTGCCGGATTCTGGATTATAAGCCTGGTGGGAAGCGCCTGCATAGTATCATACGCAATTATAAGGAAAGACCCAGTGCTGGCTCTTGGGCAGAGCACCGGATTTGTCTCATACACAAGGAATCTGATGATTCTGCAGAAACAGAAAAAACGGGAAGCGGCACAGGCTGAAAAGGAGGTGGAGCAATGACAAGAAGAACTGTCATATTCCTTTTCATCTTTGCAATGCTGCTCCCCCTTCTCCTGATGAGGGAGTACACTCCAAGCAACGAGCTGCGTTACCTCAACATTGTGGACGATGCCATTGAAAGCGGCAACTTCTTTACCTTCTACGATCACGGAGAGCCATACGCAGACAAGCCGCCTCTGTATTTCTGGGTAATGATGCTGCTCAAGAAAATCGCGGGAAGCCACTCGCTTTTCCTGCTCTGCACTATCCTGGGACTTGCTCCGGCTTTTGTAATTGGCTGGGTTATGGACCGTTGGACAGAGAACAAACTGAACGCCTCCGAGAGCACCGCCGCCCTGATGATGCTTTTCAGCGGAGTGCTTTTCATATCATCGGCCCTTGTGATGAGAATGGACATGCTCATGTGCATGTTCATCATACTTGCACTGTACACTTTCGGCAAGATGTACGCCAACAAGTCGGGTGCAAGAGACGCCAAGATGAAAGTCCTCTCGCACGAAGCCAGAAGGTTCAAGACAGACCGGATATTGCTGCCGATATACGTTTTCCTTGCCATTTTCTCCAAGGGAGCCGTGGGATTCCTGGCACCGGTACTGTGCATTATTGTTTTCCTTATAAGCGACCGGGACCTGAGAATAGGAAAATATCTTGGCTGGAGATTCTGGCTCATACTGATAGTCCTTTGCAGCCTCTGGTGGACTTGCGTTTATATGGAAGGCGGCAAAGAGTATCTGAACAACCTGGTTTTCCACCAGACTATAGACCGCGGAGTCAACTCCTTTCGCCACAAGGAACCGTTCTGGTTCTATCTGGCAGGCTACTGGTGGATGGCTGCAGTATGGAGCGTTCTGATTGTAATTCTCCTGATTAAAGGATGGAGAAAGAGACTGCTTGGCGGAATCAGGATTCATCTCATGGTAGTATCTGCACTTACGATACTTGTTATGCTGTCTGCCGTAAGTTCCAAGCTTGCAATTTATTTTCTTCCGGCCATTCCGCTGTTCGTATATGAGGCGGCCCTCATGCTGCCATATTTCAAGGACGACCGCCTGATTAAGGTTATTGTGGCAGCCGTAGCCTGGATATTCATCATTCTGGGCATTGCAACAATATTCAAGAAATTCATCGTCCCCGAAAATCTTTCGGCCGAACTGCCAAAGCTTTGGGCGCCATATTGGGTAATCTTCCTCCCTTTGACTCTCGGCGGCCTGCTCGCCCTTAAGTTTCTGAAAGACAAGAGCACCTGCATAGCAATTAGCGTTATTTCCGCATCCATATTGGTTGTGACTTTCCTGGGAGGACTGTCAACCCCAAGCATCAACAAGACCATCGGAGTAAAGGACGGATGTCTGGAGGCGGCACGCATCGCCGAGAAAGAAAACCTTCCTCTTTACTATTGCTGTTTCAGGGCTGGCAACAACATGGATTACTATTTCAGGCAGAGTGGACGGCAGATAGAAAAAATTGATACAGTGGGGCTTGCAGGGTTCAAGGAGGGAATCGTCTTCTTTAAGGAGAAGTGGATAAAAAAAGACGTGAGCCGCAGGAAAGAACTGGAAGCCAGAGAGAGCCCTTATCTTAAAAATATCCTCGGCGATGGGGAATATGTGAAACTGGGTAATGACATCTGCTATGCAGTAATTCCGGCTAAGGCAGATACAGAACAATAGTATTGAGATGAAGATATTACTGACAGGAGCAGCGGGTTTCATCGGCGCGCATACTGCGGTGGAACTTCTGAAAAGGGGCCACAAGGTTGTGGGGTTGGACAACATGAACAGCTACTATGATCCATCGCTGAAGAAGGCAAGGCTCTCATACATAAGGAAATGTGCAAAGGCTATGGGCAAGGGGCAGAACTTTTCCTTTACGCAGAAAGACATTTCAGACCTTGCGACTATGGAAAAGGTCTTCTGTGCAGGCAAGTTCCATAAGGTACTCAACCTGGCAGCCCAGGCCGGCGTGAGATATTCCTTTGAGAATCCGGCAAGTTACATCCACAGCAACATCCTGGGATTTTTCAACATTCTGGAACTCTGCACAAAACACAAGGTTAAACATCTTGTATATGCAAGTTCCTCAAGCGTTTACGGCAACAACGCCAAGGTCCCTTTCAGCGAGGATGACCGCACGGATGATCCTCAGAGCCTTTACGCCGCCACCAAGAAATCCAACGAGCTGATGGCCTACGTTTACTCCCATCAGAGGGGTCTCAGCTGCACCGGACTCCGCTTCTTCACCGTTTACGGCCCTTGGGGCAGGCCGGATATGGCTCCTTTCAAGTTCATGAAGAAAATCCTGGACGGGGAGCCTATAGAGGTCTACAACCGCGGCAAACTCAGCAGAGATTTCAGCTATATCGATGACATAGTAAAAGGCATCGCCGAGATAATAGATGGACCCAATAAATCTCCGAGGCCCGTTTACAACATAGGAAACAGCCGCCCAGTCCAGCTTATGGACTTCATTTCCACCATAGAGAAAACTACGGGCAAAAAGGCGAAAAAAGTCTTGAAAGGGATGCAACGAGGCGATGTTTACACTACATTTGCTTCCACTTTGCATCTGGAAGAAGATTACGCTTTCCGCCCCGACACTCCTCTTGAAAAGGGTATCGCCGAGTTCTACAACTGGTACAAAGCTTTTTACAGGATTTAATTTTCGGAAAATGGAAAAAGAGACTTTTGCACAGATGGAGATAAGCACTAAGGCTGCTCTCCATAATTTCAAGTATTTCAGGAGCTACCTCAAGAAGGAAACCAAACTTCTGATTCTCATCAAGGCCAACTCCTACGGACACGGAGCCGTGGATTTCGCAAAGTTGATGGAAAAGGCCGGTGCGGATTACTTTGCTGTTGCCCATCCGATTGAGGGAATTGAACTCCGAGAGGGCGGAATCAACACCCCTATCATAGTTCTTACCACCGGAACGGATTACTACAAGGAAATCATAGAGAATGGCCTGGAGCCGGGTATTCCAAACCTTTACTCCCTGAAGAAGTTCGATGCAATGGTCAAGAAACTTGGCGTAGACACCTATCCTGTTCACATCAAGCTGGATACAGGAATGCACCGTCTGGGATTCATGGAAAAGGAACTTCCTGAACTCATCAAATTCCTCAAGACTCACAAGGAGATTAAAGTTCAGAGCATCTACTCACATCTTGCCGCATCAGATGAGAAAAAGTGGGACAAATTCACTCTCGGTCAGATTGCTCTCTACGACAAGATGGCTCCGCAGATAGACGAGGCAATCGGATACCATCCTATCCATCACATCCTCAACTCAGCCGGCATAGAGCGCTTCTCCAAATTCCAGAAGGATATGGTTAGGCTGGGCATCGGCATCTATGGCGTAAGCGCTGTAAACCAGAAGAATGTGATGCCAGTTGCAAGCCTCAAGTGCCGCATCCTCCAGATCAAGGAACTCACTCCGGAAGACGGAACTGTGGGTTACGGCCGCCACGGAAAAATCAACCGCCCGTCCAAGATTGCAACACTTCCTCTTGGCTATGCAGACGGCATCAACCGCCACCTTGGCAGAGGTGCAACCAAGTTCTGCGTCAACGGCAGACTGGTTCCAACTATCGGCAACATCTGCATGGATATGTGCATGATAGACGTAACAAGCGTAAAGGACGTAAAGGTCGGAGACATAGTAACCGTATTCGGAGACAAGCCAACCGCCATAGACCAGGCCAAGGTCCTGCAGACCATCCCTTACGAGGTTTACACCTCCATCGCCCGCCGCGTAAAGCGCGTAGTCGTGAAATAACCGCGTAATCGTAACGTAATGGTGTATTGCTCCTTTTCTGCAATCCGCCTTCTCAACAGAACCTGTAGACGCCCATGTCAACATGAATGGGTGGCAAGCCGCTAGGCTTGACGGGATGGAGCAAAGCACAGCGTGCTTTGCGGAAGGTTCTGGAGAAGACGGATTGCAGAAAAAGGGGGATTGCCCTTAAACGAATAGTTTGAAGGGTAATAATCTTAAACGAAGAGTTTGGTCAGGAGGGCGTTCAGGAGGGCTCCGTCCGTGGCATTGCCGCCATAGTTGCTCTTTGATTTGAGATCCGTGTCCTTGATCAGGGAAATTATTCCCATGGTTTTCTTGATTGGGAAGTTTCTGGCTGCCGTCTGGTACTCCCTGACTCTCATGGTGCCGAACACACCGGCTCTCTGGCAGGCCTGGAAGAAATCCCTCTCTCCCGCCGTAATCTCCGCCTCAACCGTAAGAAGCTGGTTAAAGTAGAAGAACATGGCGCCGAGCGTAGCCTGCACAGGGTATTTCTTTGGATTTGAAGCAAATACCTCAGCGATGGAGAATGCCCTCATTATGTTCCTTTCCCCTATTGCCTTGCACAGCTCAAACGGATTATAGTCTCTTGAAACACCGATATTTACCTCCACATCCCTAACCTTGATTGCCGTGCCGTCCGTACCCTTCATCAGTTTGTCTATCTCCAACACTATTTTCCTCAGCGATGTCCCGGCACTCTGGGCCAGAAGTTGGGCAGCATCCTGGTCTATGGAGTAGCCCTTCTCCCGCACGTAATCTGTAATCCACTGCGGAACTTTCCACTCGTCCAGAGGATAGGATTCCAGCACCTCCGCCTTGTCTTTCAGCTTCTTGTAGAAACCGGTACGCTTGTCCAGAGGCTTTCCGGTAAAGCTAAGCACCAGAATTGTATCCGGAGCCGGAGACGCCAGATAATACTCAAAAGGCTGAAGGCTGGAAAGTTGCTGGGCTTCCTTTACTATAATCAGCTGATAAGGACTGGCCACAGGATATCTTCTGCACAGGCAGACAATCTGCCCCGCATCGGACTCATTGCCATAGACTATGCTAAGGTTGAAGTCTTTCTGGCTCTCGTCCAGAACAGTGGAATTCAAGGCATCTATAATCACATCCGAGTAATACGGCTCCTCACCCGCCAAAACATATATACGGGAGAAATTCCGGTTGCGGATATTGTCCAGAATCTCGGAGAATTTCCTTACAGACGCTTCCTTGTCTACCTTCTGTGCCATACTTCAAAATTAACCCCTTTTATCCAATCTTCCAAAAGAAAAACATCACTCCATTTTACATACAGATTCGTTATATTTGTAGTATGGAAGAGGTTTTTGACCCGCTGAGGAAAAAATACGTGGCCCTGACTCCGGAGGAGAATGTCCGCCAGCAGTTTATCCGCTACCTGAACGAGAAGCGGGGATGGCCACTGCACATGATGGTCAGCGAGACGGAAATCTCCATCGGCGATGTCAAGCTGCGCTGCGATATTGTCTGCTACGGAAAAGACCTTTCTCCAAAGGTGATTGTGGAATGCAAGAGGCCTACGGTAAAAATTTCTTCCAAGACCTTTGAGCAAATCTGGAATTACGCCCTCATACTCAAGGTGGAATACATTATAGCCACAAACGGCAACCATACTTTTGCCTGCCGCTATGATGCTGACAAAAAGCAATATGTTTTCATCAGCGATATACCATCGTACGAGAGTAACAGTAACGTCGAGGAGACTGATAAAGAAAAAGAAGACTTGAAAGAGCCCGGAAACGACATATTCCTGAAAGACAAGATATTCAAGGTGATATCAGAAACTGCCGCGGAACACGGGGTGAGAGCCTTTGTAATCGGCGGCTTTGTCCGTGACTGCTTCCTCCAGAGGCCGAGGAACGATATAGACATAGTTGTGGAAGGCAGCGGAATAGAGATAGCCCAGGCCGTGGGAGAGAAAGTCCACAGCAAGGTGAGCGTGTTCAAGAACTTCGGTACCGCAATGCTTAGGCACGGCGGAAATGAGATAGAGTTCGTGGGAGCAAGGAAGGAATCCTACAACCGCAATTCCCGCAAGCCGATTGTGGAAAACGGTACACTGGAGGATGACCAGAAGCGCAGGGACTTTACTGTCAACGCCCTTGCATTCTCCTTGCAGAAAGAGGATTACGGCAATCTTGTAGACCCGTTCGGCGGAGTTGCGGACCTTCAGAAAGGCCTGCTTCGCACACCTCTGGATCCGGACATTACCTACTCGGACGACCCTCTGAGGATGATTCGCGCCATAAGGTTTGCCACGCAGCTGAACTTTACCATTGTGCCGGAATCTATCCAGAGCATAAAGAGAAATAAAGGAAGGCTGGAGATATTGAGCAGGGAAAGAATCGCTGAGGAAATGCACAAGATTCTTCTTGCAGACAAGCCTTCAATTGGGCTGAACCTGCTTCAGCAGACAGGCCTTCTGGAAGAGTTCCTACCTCAGTTAGCTGCCCTTCAGGGAGTTGAGACAATGGAGGGCCGGGGCCACAAGGAGAACTTTGCCCACACTCTTCAGGTTCTGGACAACGTGGCCAGCAAATCGGATAACCTTTGGCTAAGATGGGCCGCCCTCCTGCATGATATAGGCAAGCCTGCCACAAAGAAGTATGAACCGGGTACCGGATGGACTTTCCACGGACACGAATTCATTGGTTCCAAGATGGTTCCGGCCATTTTCAAGCAACTGAAGATGCCACTGAACGAGAAAATGAAATACGTGCAGAAACTTGTGGCACTACATTTGAGACCAATAGCCCTTGTGGAAGACACTGTAACGGATTCCGCCGTGAGGAGACTGCTATTTGACGCGGGAGACGACATAGACGACCTGATGACTCTCTGCGAGGCGGACATAACCTCCAAGAACGAGTCTAAAGTCAGGCGGCTGAAATCCAACTTCCAGCTTGTAAGACAGAAACTTGTGGAGGTGGAGGCCAAAGACGCCATACGTAATTTCAAGAACCCTATTACCGGGGAACTTGTAATGGAATACTACGGCATAGAGCCATGCAACCTGATTGGCCAGATTAAGGAATACGTGAAGGAAGCCATACTGGACGGAAAGATAGAAAACAACTTTGACCAGGCCTTTGAACTGATGAAAAAGAAAGGAGAAGAACTGGGCCTTATACACAAGGAATAACATTTAAACATAAAGGATATGAAAAAGATCTTATTGGTTGCTGCGGCTGTATTTATGTCTATCTCAGCGATGACAGCCCAGGACAGGCCTCAAGGACCTGGCGGAGAGCGCCCTAAACAAACCACTCCAAAAGAAAGGGCCCAGATGCAGGCAGACAGGCTTAACAAAGAGCTCAATCTCACGGAAAAACAGTACAAGAAAGTTTACAAGGCCATCCTCAACAGGGAAAAAGAGGTGGCTAACCTCATGCCTCAGGGAAGGCCAGGAGGAATGCGTCCTGGCGGAATGAGACCTGGCGGAATGGGCTCCGGCGGAGTTAGACCTCCTGAGGGAATGAACGGTCAGAGGCCAAGAAATACGGAAATGAACAGCACACAGGAACAGGTTAAGGCCTCCAGGGAAAGATGCGACAAGAAAATCAAGAAGGTTCTTTCGGATGAACAGTATGCAAAGTACGAGGAACTGGAAGCTCAGAGGCAGAAAGAGATGATGGACCGCATGAGGAAAATGAGAGGCGGCCAGAACCGCGGCCCTCAGGGACAACGTCCTCAGCAACCTCAGAACTAAAGCAAAACACCAGGAATACATGAAATTCTTTACAAACGCATTCGTTATGGCTGCAGTGGTTTTATGCTGCGGCCTTAACGCTTTTTCCCAAGGAAAAACTCCGGCAGACAGCAAAAAGGCGGAAAGAAAGGTTCACTACAGCGGAACTTTCCCAAAAAGCACATCGTACATAGTAATCTCCAAAAAGGAGCTTACTCTGTATGTGTATGCAAAGGTCAAGGGAGAGAAAACCCTAATCGCCGAGTATCCGGTATGCGTTGGAAAGAACAAAGGCAACAAGCAGAAAAAGGGAGATATGAGGACCCCAGAATCTCCTGAGGGAAAGCCGTTTAAAGTGTCACAGATCCAGCCTTCCGGATACTGGAAACACGACTTTGGAGACGGGAGGGGAAGCATCCTCTCATACGGGAAATGGTTCATAAGGCTAAACACTTACAAATGGAGCGGCATAGGAATCCACGGCAGCACCAACAACGAGGAGAGCGTGCCTGGACGTGGCAGTGAGGGTTGTGTCCGCCTCCGCGATGAAGACATCATCCACCTCAAGGAGCATTATGTCTGGGTGGGTATGCCTGTAACCATCCTCCCCGACTGATGCCGGGAAGGCGATTTGCGAATCATGCCCGTTTTTCATACCTTGCTAAACGAATCATATCAATAATACCTTCAACACGCCCCGCGTATTATGAAAGACAACAAAGACATCAGCAGAAGAAAAGCCCTGAAACTTATGGGATTGGGAGCTGCGGCAATGGCTGCCAGCACCTTTTCTTTCAAGAACAACCCGTTTCTGAACAACCTGCAGGCCAAGGCCCTGGACGGAGACATCAAACCAGTTGACAAGAAGCTCAACTACAAGAACGGAGAGATGGTTTCCATGCTTGGATTCGGATGCATGAGATTCCCTACTATCGGAAAAGGCAGAACCGCACCTATAGATGTTGCCAAGGCGGAAGAACTGGTGGACTATGCCTACGCCCACGGCATCAACTACTACGATACCGCGTATATCTATCACGGAGGAAAGAGTGAAGGTGTCATAGGCAACGCCCTCAAGAAGTATCCTAGAAACACCTGGCTGCTTGCAGATAAGATGCCTACGTTTGCCATCAACAGCAAAGACGATATTCCGAGAATCTTTGAGGAGCAGCTTCAGAGATGCGGAGTGGAATACTTTGACTATTATCTTCTGCATTCCATATCCAAACAGAGCAGCTACGAAAAAGTATACGAGGAGTTTGGCGGATACGAGTATCTGGCTGAACAGAAGCGTAAAGGAAGGATCAAGAGTCTTGGATTCTCTTTCCACTCGGACCGCGCCTGCTGGGACTATGTGATTGACAAGCATCCGTGGGATTTTGTCCAGATCCAGCTCAACTACATAGACTGGAAAGAGGACGGAGAGTATCTTTACAATTCCCTGGCGGAAAGGAAGATTCCGGCAATAATCATGGAACCTCTCCTGGGCGGAAGACTTGCCAGCCTGTCCGACAGCGCAAACAAGATCCTCAAGGACAAGAATCCGGACCGCAGCATCGCATCCTGGGCTTTCAGATATCTGGGAAGCCTTCCAAACGTGCTCGTAAGCCTGAGCGGAATGACCTATATGGAGCATCTTGTGGATAACCTCAAGAGCTACACGGATTTCAAGCCTTTGACCCTGGATGAGCAGACCACTCTCCAGAAAGCCATCCTGGAATATCAGAGCTACAAGAGAATCAACTGCACCGCATGCCGTTACTGCATGCCTTGCCCGTTTGAGGTTGAAATTCCGTCTGTATTTGCAACTTACAACAAGCTGGTTATGGACGGAAATGTTCCGGACAAGGAAAACCAGAGCGAGAGCGAATACGCAAAGAAGAAGGCTGCATTTGCAAATGCCTTCCGCAAGGAATTTGCCAAGGGCGGAGGCCCTGAAACCTGCACAGGCTGCCAGGAATGCCTTGCAAAATGCCCTCAGCACCTCCCTATCCCGGACCTGATGGAAAGAATTTCAAAAGAATTTTAATTAACCCTAAAAAAACTATTATGAAAAAGACTTTTTTAATGCTGGTTTGCACAGCTCTTATTGGTGCATTCGTGGTTTCCTGTGGTAACAAAAAGGCTGGAGACAACAATAACGAGGTAGCTACCGAACAGGTGGTTGAAGAGGGTTCTGCAGAAGCCAATGCCGCCATAGCAGAAGCAGAGGCTATTTTCAACGAAGTGCTAGAGGTTTCAAAGAAAGCCGAGGCCAAAGAAATAACTTCAGAACAAGCATTGGGTGCCATATTGGAGCTGGCATCAAAGGATGCTAAATGGGACAAGAAATACAAGAAACTGACAGAATCCGACTATACTCCAGCTCAATGGCAGCACTTGCAGGAGATGAAGGCAAAGGTAAAGGAGCTGATGTCAAAGTAACCCATAGAAAGAACACACGGCAACTAATTATAACAAGAGAAACACGGACGATTCCGCCCGTGTTTCTTTATTTCGCAGAAATATATAAGATATTACATACTCTAAGTAGTATATACATATATGATATACTATGAATATTTTGTATATAGCAGAATTTTAGCTGATTGCGTTCTTTGACATATGGCAAGAAAATGTTAAAAATATTCGTTTTTTAGGATGATTGTTCATACCTTTACTTCTGTAAAGACATGTGCGTATGAGCAAGAAAGAAGCATTGCAGTTGTTCGGTGACAGAAAGATCCGCACTGCGTGGAATGAAGAAGAGGAGAGATGGTATTTCTCTGTGGTTGATGTTGTGGCTGTTCTGACAGATAGCAGTAATCCGTCGGATTATCTTAAAAAATTACGTTCCAGGGATCCCGAATTGTCAAAAGGATGGGGACAAATTGTCACCCCCCTTCCTATGAAGACTCCTGGAGGCACTCAAAATGTTAATTGCTCAGATCAAGAGGGCATTTTTAGGATTATTCAGTCTATTCCATCTCCCAAGGCGGAACCATTCAAGTTATGGATGGCCAAAGTGGCTAGCGAAAGAGTTGATGAAATCCAAGATCCTGAACTGGCGATAGACCGAGGATATGAGTATTATCGCCGGCTGGGATATTCAGAAGCCTGGATAAATGAGAGAATGAAGGGAAAGGAGGCCAGAAAAGCCCTTACGGATGAATGGCAAAGGACGGGAGTGTCTGGGCAGCAATATGCATCCCTGACTGATATCATAACCAAAGAATGGTCTGGGATGACAACCAAGCAGTATAAGAATTATAAGGGACTCAAGAAAGAGAATCTTAGAGACCACATGACACGAACTGAAAGTGTTTTGAATACACTTGCTGAGGTTGCTACAACAGAATTATCCCAAAAAGAAGATCCTAATGGATATAAAGAGCAGACTGTTGTCGCCAAGAAGGGAGGAAATGTCGCGGCTACAGCGCGAAAGGCACTAGAAAAGCAATTAGGAAGAAGTGTGATTACAAAGCAGAACGCAAAATCCCTAAAGAGCCGGAAAGCCCCGAAGGAGTTGGGCAATGTAAATTAAAAATAGATTAGTATCTTTGGATTGGGAATCCTAAAAAATGGTAAAGCAGAGTTTTGCGGTTAAGAATATGATGTGCGCCATGTGCGTTGCGCACGTAAGGAAGGCCATTGAAGGGCTGGATGGGGTTAAGGACGTGAACGTTAACCTTGCATCCAACAGCGTTCTCATAGAATACGACGAGGGCAAGATTAACCCGCAGAAGATTAAGGAAGCCGTAGTTGCTGCCGGATATGATATGGATGTAACTCCGCTTTCAGGAGCCGCAGACGACACAGACGAAAAAAAAAAGTCAAAGGGCTTCTTAGGAAAACTGTTGGGGCGATAATCGTCGCCATACCCATAGTTATCATCGGGATGTCTTCAATGGGGCATTCCGGTGATTTCTTTTTGCCGCAAAACACCGCCAATATCATAATGTGGGCTCTGGCCACAATCTCCATTGTCTTCTTCGGACGGAATTTCTATGTAAACGCCTGGAAGCAAGCCCGCCACGGCCATGCCAATATGGATACGCTGATAGCCCTGTCTACCGGGGTTGCATATCTTTTCAGCGTTTTCAACACCCTTTTCCCTTCCGTTTGGACAAACCGGGGACTGGAAAGCCACGTTTACTTTGAGTCCGCCGCAGTAATCATTGCATTCATCCTTCTTGGCCGGCTCCTGGAAGAAAGGGCAAAGTATTCCACTTCCTCAGCGATAAAAAAGCTTGCAGGCCTCCAGCCTAAAACGGTAACTATTCTCAAACGCAAACACTGCAATTCCGGATATACAGTAATTAACATTGAGGATGTGGCAGTTGGAGACATCGTTATTGTTAAGCCTGGAGAAAAGATTGCTGTGGACGGTACCGTTGTGGAGGGAGAGAGTTTTGTGGATGAGAGCATGCTTTCCGGTGAGAGCATGCCTGTGGAGAAAAAGACAGGATGCAGAGTATTTGCGGGCACCATCAACCAGACTGGAAGCTTCATGTTCAAGGCTGAAAAGGTCGGAGCCCAGACTGCACTTTCCCAGATTATTGATCTTGTACGCCAGGCTCAGGGAAGCCGGGCCCCTAGCCAGAAGCTTGCAGACAAGATTGCGTCCGTATTTGTTCCGGCTGTAATGTGCATTGCCGTTATCTCCCTCATAATCTGGAACATCTGCGGCGCAGCTTCACATACTAACTATCTGGTTTATTCAATTCTAGCGCTGGTAACGGTGCTGGTTATCGCCTGCCCTTGCGCACTGGGACTTGCCACCCCTACCGCCATTATGGTGGGCATTGGGAAGGGTGCTCAGAACGGCATTCTCATCAAGGATGCGGAGGCAATGGAAAATGCCCGCAAGATTAACGTTGTAGCCCTTGACAAGACTGGAACAATTACTACAGGCCATCCGGAAGTAACGGACGAGTTCTGGGAACATGAACCGCACCACAAGCAACTGCTCAGAAGCATACTCGGAGGTATGGAATCCATGTCCGGTCATCCGATAGCGGAAGCCATTGCAAAGCACTTCCCCAAAGGCAATGTGTCCAATGTGGAAAACATTCCGGGAATGGGCGCTATCTGCTCTGAATCAGGAGCAAGATTCCTTGCCGGAAACTCATCGCTGATGAAAAGGGAAGGGATAGAGATACCGGATATCATCGCTGAGAAAGCAAAGGGATTTGAGGCACAGGCAAAGAGCGTGGTCTTCTTCAGCGACAGCCACAGGGTGATGGCGGTGATTGCAGTGGCAGACAAGGTTAAGGAAACTTCAAGGCAAGCTATTGCCGATCTGAAAAGGCAGGGGGTTGAGGTTGTTATGCTTTCCGGAGACAATCACCTTACAGCTCAGGCAATTGCGAGGGAATGCGGCATAGATGAGGTAAAGAGCGGCATGCTTCCGTCAGACAAGGAGGAGTTTGTGCGCACTCTCCAGGCACAGGGTAAAGTTGTGGCTATGGTGGGAGACGGCATCAACGATTCGGCGGCTCTTGCCAGGGCAGATGTAAGCGTTGCCATGGGAGGCGGAAGCGATATCGCCATGGATGCCGCAAAAATAACTCTCACGGGCTCTGATTTGAGAAAACTCTCCTCGGCGATAAGACTATCCCGCCAAACGGTGAAGACCGTTAAAATGAACCTGTTCTGGGCGTTTATCTATAATGTGATTGCCATTCCCATAGCAGCCGGGGTTCTTTATCCGGTGAACGGCTTCCTGTTGAATCCTATGATTGCAGGTGCGGCGATGGCGGCCTCCAGCGTGTGCGTAGTGAGCAACTCGCTGTTGTTGAACTTCAGAAAGATTTAATCGTCTATCTTCTTAAGATGGGTCACGTCTACCGGGAACTGGTAAATCTTTCCGTTGATAGGAAGGTTCACCATTATCATCTTTGCGTTAGGATTGTACTTGGCGTAAGCAAAGCCGGTTATGGATGAATGAGGAGTTATCTTGTAGTTCTTTAGATAACCTATGTTCTCGTTTCTGACCTTCATGTTCTCTTCGTTGAAAAGGCCTGCAGCCAAGACACTTCCAACAACCGCGCTCTGGCGGATAAGGAACGTGGACATGTCGTGCGCAAAGTCTCTTCCGAACGTGCGGTGATGCCTTCTGTTCTGGCGGTAGAAAGCCTCGTCCGTTATGGCTTCCAAAGTTACTGCCGTAGCAAAGCTTGCAGCGGACAAACCGAACTGGGCCCAGCCCTGACGGCTGTTCATACGCCTCTCGAAATCACTCTTTGAGAAGAATCTGATCTTTCCTTGAGGGCTGTCTATAGATACGTCATCAAATGTAAAGTATGCGTCTTCCGGAGAGTTGTTCTGTATATAGAGCTGAAGCACGTAATAGCGGCCGAAATAATGCCTGTAAGCAACATCCAGAGACACATATAATCCGTTGATTGCGTATGCCTGGATAGTATTTCCTTTCTTGTCTTTGATGACATTGAGGTCTGATGTAGACACATCTCTCCACTTTGGCTCATTGGTTTTGGAGTCATAGTCCACAGAATAGCCTCCACCGCTCTGGGTGTAGTAATCGTTTACGAGCTGGCCGTCTTTGTATTCCCATTGCTTGCAGGTTTTTCCGTCTTCTTCAAAAACGGTCTTCACTCCGTCCAGGACACCGTTCTTGTAGAACTCGTGCTGTTTCATGAGCCCGTTATCGAAATACTCTGTGTATTCTCCGTCGTTAACGCCATCCTTGAAGAACTGCTTGATCCATACCTTTCCGTTAGGATAATATGCTATGAAAGCCCCGTCGAAACGGCTGTTGTTGTCATCATTGGCATCTATGAATGTTGCCGTTCCGCTGGCTCTTAGTACATTGTCCTTGGCATAGTAATCGTTGAAGGTGTTGTTGTTTTCAACAACCCTGTAGTAGTCTGCAGAATCCCTGTACATCACCCCGTAGGAAGATGAGTTATAATAATAGATTCCGGCAAAAGAAGTCTTGTCCTGGGCAAAAGAGAAGACGCAAGACAAAACCATCGCTGAGAAAAATAACAACCTCTTCATAACTGTACGTTTTGAAAAAACAAGTGCAAAAATTATGCTAAACCCTGTTGTTTCAGCCGTTCTTTGGAGGGAATCGGTATTGAGTCAGATTTCCGTCTTTCTCAACGATGTAAAAGACCTGGTTTGTGGAGGGGCTTCTGAGACCGCCTTTCTCCTCCACATAAGGCCCTATTTTTATGTAGTCGAAGTTGGAGATGGAGATGTCTTTGTGGATTGTGTCAAAGCCTGAATACCAGGCTGTTTTCAAGTGCGGAAATTTACGCTTCACATACTCTGCCAAGGCGTTTACCTGACTGGGCGCCTGGTCTCCTCCCATAAAGCAGATGCAGGTGATTCCGCTGGAATACTTTTCTATGAGCAGAGAGAGGAAATGCTCGTCCAGAGGTACACCCTCGTCTTTCCATAGCCAGGGGCTGTGACAGCCGTGGCAATGGTTAGGACAACCCGATATGTTGAGCGCAAGGGTTATCTGGTCAGGAATTTCCTGACATACAATATCAAAATTATAGCACTTGATCACTGCGGTAAACTATACCTCCACGTGGGCCTTCTCTTCCTGGGCCACCTGCTCTGCCTTTGCGGTCTGCTCCATCTTTTCCACATCGGCCATAGTGAGCGCGGAAGCTATCTCTCCGTGGTCTTTTGCATAGTAGCGGCGGGCTGCCTCTTTCTGCCTAGGAGCGGAGAAGTTGCTGACTCTCTTCATGTAGCCGATGATACGGGTCATATAGTCCACGTTAGTGCTGTGGCAATGAGGGCACTCCTTCAGGTAGCGCTTGTCTATATGTCCGCAATCGTTGCAGATAGTGTTAGGAATGTTGAAGGTGAAATAGTTGCATCCTTCCTTGGCTGCAACCTTCAGAAGCTGGCGGTACTGAGCCTGTGAAAGATGCTCTTCCAGATTCATGTGAAGGGCGCTGCCTCCGGTAAGATGCTCTATGTATTTCTTTCCGTGGAGCTTGAACTTGTCCACGATATTGAGTGTCTTGTCCTCTACAATGTAGAAGTAGCTGTTGTAGCAGTCTCTCGGCACAAAGTATCC
>JAFZMA010000110.1 GCA_017551215.1 Bacteroidales bacterium
GCTCTGGCTCAGGGACTTGAAGAGAACACGGAGTTCGATATGCTGCATACCCGCATCCATCAGGTTCAGTATCTGGCAAGTCTGCTGGACGAATACGGCATTCCTTACCAGAGACCTGCCGGCGGCCACGCCATCTTTGTAGATGCGGACAAGGTGCTCACGGATATTCCAAAGGAAGAGTTCCCGGCACAGACACTTACATGCGAACTTTACCTTGAGGCCGGCATCCGTGCCTGTGAAATAGGCTACATGCTGGCAGACAGGGATCCTGTAACCCGCGAGAACCGCTTCGGAGGTCTGGATCTCCTGCGTATGGCTATCCCAAGAAGAGTATACACGGACAACCACATGAAGGTTATCGCCGCCGCCCTCAAGAACGTTTATGACAGGCGCAAGACCATCACACGCGGTGTTGCCATCGAATGGGAAGCTCCGCTGATGCGCCACTTCACCGTTCAGCTCAAGAGGCTGGGATAAATGACTGTAAGAGAGTTCAAAGACGAGTGCAAGAGAAGATTGTCTCCCTTATACCAGATAGGGGAGATTTCTTCTTTAGCCTCCAGGGCTCTTGAAGATATTTACGGCATCTCCCATACCAGGCAGCTCACATATCCCGAAGAAGAAATCTCTCCAACTGGTTCATTTCAAAAAGATAGCTCCTCCAACATATCATCTGCCGACAAGCCTTGCGTGGCTGTTTCTTTGAAGAGCAAGTGTGCGGCTCCGGAGGAGGTAATTTCCCGTTTGGAAAACGGAGAGCCTATCCAGTATATTGCAGGCTTCGAATACTTCTGTGGAGAAAAGTTCAAGGTGGGCCCTGGCGTCCTTATTCCCCGCCCGGAAACAGAAGAACTCGTCAACCTCATCGCTGAGGAAACCACCTCCTCCTGGAAAGAAAACCAACAGGCAAGAAGTTCCGCATCTCCGTTCAAGATTTTTGATGTTTGCACGGGCAACGGGTGCATCGCCTGGAGCCTGCACAAACTCCTCTCCGGGCATTCTTCAAACAAAGAGTCCGAGGATTGTGATTCCTTGTGCAGATCACTGGAATCTTACGGTTGCGACATCTCTGAAACGGCCCTGAAATACGCTAAGAACCAGCGGTATCTCTACGGGCGCCGCTGGCCGATGTTCTTCCGCTACGATGTCCTGAACGGAGATTTCACTGCCTTGAAATCTTTCATCGGCAAGCTGGATATAATCGTCTCAAACCCTCCTTACATCGCTGAGAAAGAAAAGGCGCTGATGCACAAAAATGTGCTGGACTTTGAACCCGCAGAGGCGCTTTTTGTCAGCGATGGAGACCCGCTTCTTTTCTACCGCAAAATCGCCGGGATGGCGCAGGAGCTTCTCTATCCAGGCGGGAAGCTTTACTTTGAAATCAACCCGTTGTTTGCAGAGGAACTCAAAGCCCTCCTTCAACAGAAAAACTACCGGGGAATCTGCGTAACAAAAGACATTTCCGGCCGCAACAGATTCATGTCAGCCACCAGGTAGCCTCAATGTAGGTGCCCCTAAGGTCATTTTATTTAAAGCGAATTATTTAATTTGAATAATTTAACTTGCATAATCACAAATAATACCTTATATTTGTATCGTAATCTATAACGCAGTATGGCAAAGAAAACACAAATACAGAACCCGTTCTTTACAACATACTCCATTCCGGATGCTTATTTCTGCGACCGTAAAATAGAAACAGAAACTCTTCACCGTATGGTTACCAATGGTAATAATGTTGTGCTTATGTCTTCCAGAAGGATGGGAAAATCGGGACTGATATACCATCTCTTCCAACGACCGGACATAAAAAAGAACTATTATACTTTTTTCATTGATATTTATGAAACGTCTTCTCTGGAAGAACTTGTACAGAAACTGGGCAAAGAGATAGTAGGGAAACTTTCTAAAAAGGGATTTGACGCTGTCATGGGTTTTCTCAGGAGCCTGTCTTTTTTGAAGGGTGTGTTTTCCGTGGATCCTTCAACAGGAATGCCGGCATTTTCCGTTGGATTGGGAGATATTTCAAGGCCAGATTACACGATAGGGCAAATATTTGATTATTTGGAAAAAGCAGACAAACCATGCATTGTGGCGATAGACGAATTCCAGAAGATTGCCGACTATCAGCAGAAAAACACGGAAGCTGTTCTAAGGACAAAGATTCAGATGATGAACAACACGTCTTTCATCTTTTCCGGAAGTGAAAGGTCTGTGCTCTCCCAGATGTTTGCATCTTATTCAAGACCGTTTTATCAGAGTGCATCTTTCATGGGATTGGAAAAGATAGACAGGGAGGTTTACAAGAAGTTTGCCGTCAAGAACTTTGAAGATTTTGGAAAGAAGATAAATCCGGATGCCGTGGGAGATATGTATGATTTGCTTCAAGGCTATACTTTTTATCTGCAGCGCACAATGAACGAGTGCTTTTCCCTGCTACCGGAAGAGGAACAATGTGACAGAAAATTCATTTTCAGCACAATAGAGTCCATTTTGGATTCCAGCGAACACATCTACAAGGATATACTCTCAGGAATTACCCCAAATCAGAGAGCTCTATTAGCATCAATAGCAGAGGTTGGCCTTGCTTCCAACATTACATCAACAGAGTTTGTTCAAAAATATGGGTTAGGCTCTGTAAGTTCCGTCCAGACCGCAGCAAGGGGACTTATAAAGCGTCAACTGATAAGCCGAAATGTAGATAAGCAATATTATCTTGATGACAAGTTCCTTGAGCTGTACCTTGCCCGTAGTTTCGGTATTTCTCTTGAAATACGTCTTGAGGATAATCACCGCATAAACAAGAAATAGTTTTTAATCCGAACTCTCTTCTTGAAAGATATCCCGGATTATCTGGAAGCGGCGTATTCCTGCGCCAGCTTCACCAGATGCTGGAAGATCGGGAGGAACTGCTTCTTTCCGGCATACACGAATCCTTCCGGATGGAACTGCACGCCGAATGATTTCCCGTCCTCGCTCTCTATGGCTTCTACTATTCCGTCCGGAGCTTTTGCTGTAACCTTGTAGCCAGGAGCAATGTTCTTGCAAGACTGGTGATGGAAAGAGTTTACGGCAACCTCTTCTTTTCCAAGAAGTTTTGCCATCAGGGAACCTTTCTCTATAGTTATTGAGTGGCTGCCGTAAGAACGCGGACCGGTCTGGCGGTGCTGAATGGCATCGGGAACCTCAGACGGAATATCCTGAATCAAGTCTCCACCCATTGCTATGTTCAGGCACTGGACTCCCCTGCAGACACCCAATACCGGAATGCCTTTCTTTACGGCTTTTCTTATGAGTGCAAGGTCGTATGTATCCCTGTCTGGCACTACAGTTCCAAGAAACGGACTCGGCTCCTGCCCGAAAAGAAGAGGGCTTACATCTTCTCCACCGATCATAAGAAGACCGTCTATCTTTTCCAGATACTCGTCTATCTCCGCCTCGGAAGTTGTCAGAGGAATGATGAACGGAATACCCCCAGCTTTCCTTACGCTGACAATGTATGTCATGCCAGCCTCCACGGTACTTCCGTCTATTGAGCATGATACGCCAATGACCGGCTTCTTCTGGGCACTCAGTCCCAGAGGGACGAGCAGCATCAAAACTGCCAATACAAATAAAAATCTTCTCATATCGTTTTCTGTTTTTTATTTCTTTGTCCAGCCTCCGAAAGCCTTTTCTTCTTTCTCTCCAAACTCCTGGTCAAAGCCCGTTACCTTTCCGTCTTTCATGTTGAAAGTCAACTCAAAACCATGTCCGTCGCTGCGGAAAACGTATGTTGTTCCGCTCTTGTGCTTGAGCTCTTTCTTCCACTCTTTCCTGCCCTTGAATTTTGCAGGAATCCGATAAAGTTTTCCTTTCTCGCAGGTTATGATAATGTCTCCAAACGGAGCTTCCTTTGTATAGGTTCCGGCAAAGATGCTCTTGTCTGCAACTTCAGGAAATACATCCGGTTTCGGTTTTGCCTTTTGCTCAGCGATGACCTTATCCCTGTAAGAGGTATAGTCTTTCCAATATTCTGTGCTATAATCCCTTAGTGGCTCTTTTTCTCCCCTGACAAGGTCTATCACCCTTCTCATAATGGCATAGCGAGGATTTGCGCCCACCTCGCAGTTAAGCAGTACGCATCCGGCCAGCTTGAGCTCAGGAACAAAGTAGCAGATAGCTGTCACACCCCAGGAAGTTCCTGTGTGGAAATAAAGCTTGTATCTATTGTTCTGCTCTATAAACCAGCACATTCCGTAGAGGCGCATCATAGTGGAATCCTGGCTTGTAACGGTATAGCCTCTGTGAAGCGGAAGCATAGCTTTTCTCGGCATTATGAATGTTGTATCCACAACCTTTCCTGCCTCATCGCGATTAACCACATAGCCATTGTTGCAGTGGAACTGCGCATACTTGATAAGATCTTCCACTGTAGAGCAGAGGCTTCCTGCAGGGCCGATAACAGTCAGCCAGTTCAGGGCCTGCTCGTCTCCGTACAGAGGGAGGACCGTTGCCTTGCCGTCTCCGGAATAAGTCCAGTCGTGAGGAGTAACCACATCCTTTGCCGCTGCAAAACCATCCGCATTCATTGTGGAAGATGTCATTCCCAGAGGCTTGAAAACTCTTTCACGGATGTTCTCTTCCCAGCTTTTACCCGTATATTTCTCTATGAGTTTTGAGCATACCACAAAGGTTATGTTGTTGTAGTCATAACCGCTTCGGAAACTGAATCCCGGTTTCAAAAGACCTAGCATCGTATAGGTCTCGTCCCTGTCATAGCCCAGGTTTCCAAAGTATGTTCCAGCCTCATCGACAAGTCCGGTGGAATGCAGAAGCGCATCCCTTACCAGCATGTTGTTTGTAACGTAATCATCTCCCGGGAACATCCTGAAATCCGGAAGCAGTTTCTTTACCGTATCTGTCCACTTGAACTTTCCCTCGTTAACCAGCTGAGCCATAACGGTTGCCGTAAATGACTTTGACACAGAGGCTATCTGGAAAAGAGAGGATGTGTTTACAGGTTCTCCCGGCTTGTTCACAACAGGCTTAACTCCCGCCTGGGTGAACTTGCATTCATCATACTTTACTCCGGCAAAGCCAACGCCGTCTGCCGGGCGGAGTTCCTTTACTCCGTATGACTTCATGAACACAACCTTGTTGTCCACGGAAATGGCAACAGCCGCACCCGGTAGCTGCCAGGTATCCATCACCTGGAGAACATATTCGTCAACCTTCTTTGCAAAATCAGAGTCCTGTGCGGAAAGCGGAGCCAGAAAGCCCAGCATCATCGCTGAGAAAAGAAATAAGCGTTTCATAATCCGATAGGGTTAAAACATCTTTACAAATATAACTTTTTGGTTGTATCTTTGAAACACAAATCATCAAGAAGGGAAGATTATGGCAAAGGTCAAGAAAGCGTATTTCTGCAACAATTGCGGTTATGAGAGTCCAAAATGGCTGGGGCAGTGCCCGAGCTGCGGACAGTGGAACACTATGGTGGAGGAGGTTATAAGCCGCTCTGAGGGAGGCCCTTCCAAGAGCTTTGCGGCATCCGGGGTGAAAGCAAAGCCGCAAAGGCTCAGCGATATAGATGCCAGTGGCAATGAGGAAAGGATTTCCTTTGGAAGCCTTGGAGAGCTTGACAGGATTCTCGGGGGTGGAATGGTGAAAGGTTCCCTGGTGCTGATAGGCGGAGAACCCGGTATCGGAAAGTCCACGCTCAGCCTGCAGATACCGCTTTCCAATCCTAACCTTAAAACTCTCTATGTATCAGGAGAGGAGAGCGCACGCCAGATTAAGATGAGGGCGGAAAGGCTCGGCGGAATTCACGAGAATTGCTACATACTTCCGGAAACGTCTCTGGACAACATAATTGAACAGGCAAATAGCATCAAGCCTCAACTGATGATAATAGATTCCATACAGACCATTTTCTCTGCGGCCGTGGAATCTTCCGCCGGAAGTGTGTCCCAGGTTAAAGAATGTGCTGTGTCTTTGCTGAGGTTTGCAAAGGAGAGCAATACTCCGGTAATCATAATCGGACATATAACAAAGGACGGAACCATTGCCGGCCCTAAAGTGCTGGAGCATATTGTGGATGTGGTGCTGCAGTTTGAAGGAGACACAAGACATTCTTTCCGTATCCTCAGAAGCATCAAGAACCGCTTTGGCGCATCTGCGGAACTTGCTGTGTATGAGATGACCGGAACCGGCCTGAGAGAAGTCCTCAACCCGAGCGAGATGTTCATCTCAACACACGAGGAGAGTCTTAGCGGAAGCGCCGTTGCCGCAATGCTGGACGGAACCCGCCCTTTCCTTATCGAGGTGCAGGCACTTGTATCAACAGCCGCCTACGGAACTCCTCAGCGCTCTGCTACCGGCTTTGACGTAAGAAGACTTAACATGCTGCTTGCAGTTCTGGAAAAGAGAGTGGGCTTCAAGATCGGGGCCAAGGACGTGTTCCTGAATATAGCCGGAGGCATAAAGGTTGCAGACCCGGCCTGTGATCTTGCAATCATAATGAGCATCCTCTCTTCCAACTTTGATGTTGCTGTAAACCAGAAATATACCTTTGCGGCAGAAGTGGGCCTGAGCGGAGAAATCCGCCCTGTTTCCCAGATAGAAAGGCGCATCGCCGAGGCAGAAAAACTCGGATTTGAGAGAATCTACATCTCCTCCTATAGCCAGAAAGAAGAAAAGCAGCACAGAAAGATCAAGGTCATCCGTGCCGCTTCAATTCCGCAGATAGTCCGGGATATCTTCCAAGAGTAAAATCAAAAAGTTTATCTCTAAAGTTTACTATATGTGAAACTTTTATATCTTTGCGAAAAAGATATGATATGAAGAATAAATATAGTTTTCTTAAGGATTTGAGAAAAAGCCGAGGCATGACACAGACCCAGGTCGGATATTTGGCGGGAATGGGTAAAGCTCAGATTTCAAGGATGGAACGGGGCTCTTTGGGCAGTATAGAAACTATTTCTAGAGTCTTGGATGCTTTGGGCTATAAGCCTATAATTGATTTTCAGGATACAAGACGGTCAGATGGCTTGGATACCGAGACTCTTCTATCTATATTAAAAGTTTACTATACAAACAACGCTATAGATCTGGGAATTGAAAATCTGGGACTTTTCGGTAGTTTTGCCAGGGGGGAACAGACAGATAAAAGTGATATTGATATTCTTATAACTCTCAAAAAACCAAGCCTTTTCCTTTATGGCAGAATTAAGAATCAACTGGAATCTGTCTTAAAGAGAAAAGTGGATTTGGTGTCTTCAAAATCCCGTTTGAACGAGTCTTTTAAAAGACAACTGGAAAAGGAGGTTATTTATGTTTCCTGAAAAAGAAAGACTAATATCATTGCTGGAAGACATAATCAAAGAAACAGATATTCTTTTTGAAATGTCCGAGCAGATAAAGACTCCGGATGATTTTGTTATGGACATGTCTGGAATGATTCTTTTCAGGGCTTGCAGCATGAGCCTTCAATATATCACGGAATGCTTTGTGAAAATAAAGAACAATTACGGTGTGGATTTTTTCAAGCCTTATTCATCAATACCATGGCAATCTGTATTCGGAATGAGGAATTTTCTTTCTCACGGTTATGGAGATGTTGACTCGGAAAGTATCTTCAACACCATAAAAACCGACATTCCGGATTTGCTCAAAGTCACAGAACAAATGCTCGCCGACGTAAAGGCACAGAAATAAAATGACCTTTGGGGCCCTTGTTACCCTAGGCGGTTGGAGCCGCTGATGAGCCCATGGATGAGGGTGTTGAGAGGGTCTGATTTTATCAGGCTCTCCATTGTCATGTGGCAGCGGTATTTCCAGACATGGGCCTTGTCGTCCGGGTCATTAATCCTCTCGGAGTAAGGGAAGCGAGTGCGGGTCTTGGAGTCAAGGCTCAGCCAGTCCTGGAAGGTAACCATGGCAAACATGCTTTCCTTTCCCAAGATCTTTTTCAGTTCATTCAGGCACTCCTCTTTGGTGGAGTCATAGAACGTTTTCTTCTTGTCCTCAGACTTGAAAGAGATGCTCTTGAGCTTTTCCCCGAGCCAGATGCGGAGCGTCCTGCCATCTGAGGATGAGGTGTATACGGTGCTGAGATAGGAAAGGTTTTCATCTTTCTTCTCAGCGATGTGCTGACTCAGTATTCTCAGGTTTTCCCAGCCGTTGCCCCATACCATCATGTTGGAAGCCGCAACAATCTGAGGAATCATCTTGTTGTAAATCTGAAGGTCATCTCCCTGGCAGACGATGGTAGAAGGAATGCTGAACAGATCCAAATAGCTGCTGAGGACCCTGATTCTCTTTTTCCACCACATGAAGTTTTCCTTTTCCAGCTCTTTCCAGTTGAAAACGGCAAATCCGTTCTTGTCCACCCCGTTGAAAAGATGAGGGAATTTCCAGCAATCCACGCTGAGAGGAACAACGTTCATCTGCAATTCTCCCTTGAGGGCGATTCCCTTTGAATGGGCATAAGATATCACATGGCCAAGCTGCCGGAACAGATGATACTGTATCCAGATATGAAGCTGGGTGCGGTGATGAATCAGCTGGATTCTTTCCCAGGACAGTTTGGACAGGACAGGATGTGTTGCCGCGTATGTCTTGCTGAGAACTTTTCCGCCGAAGGCCACGGAAATGTCTTCCGAATAGGTCTTGAAATCATCCCAGGCGGAATAGTCTGCAGTCTTGTAAATATCTCTTAAAGAGCAGAAAAGGGCATAGCCATACAGCCAGTCCTTATGCTCGTTCATGAACTTGTAGAAGTCCGGGTGCGCACTGTCTTTCTTTCCATTCTGGATGAAGAGTTCCTCCAGATAATTCATCTTGAATGCGTAGAGGTCTTCCCAGTCTATACTTGCCCTGCGGGCTAGAGATTTCATGTCTCTTGCAGCATCCTTTGCCTTGCCGGAATCCGCTAATGTTCCCAAGGAGTTCAGGCTCAGAAACAGCGGGTTGATTCCCAAAGAAGAAATGCAGTTGTACGGAGAAGAATCCTTGCCGGTAAAAGTCTGGGTGGTATCGTTTATAGGGAGAATTTCCAGAACTCTCATTCCCGTCTTTTGCGCCCAGTCTACCATAGGCTTCAGGTCTTCTATGGTTCCGCATCCGTCCGGATTCTCGCTCCTTAGTGAGAATAGCGGCACGCAGCAACCGGCAAACCGTCCCCAGGCCGGAGGGAACTTTACCTGGGAATGTTCTACTATCACTGTCTCGTTCTTTCCTATCTGAGGAATCTCCACCTGCCTTTCTGTACCAGCTGCAAGTTCTTCAAATACAGACATTCCGGTTTTGTCATTGACCATTGCAAGGCGGTAACGCCAAGTCTGTCCGCTGCAGCCTTCCGTGGAGAAACTTGCAATCCATTTAAGACCCTTGAGCCGGGCCATCTTCACCCCGTTTTCCGGCTTCCAGTTGCCCAGATTATTTCCCTCTCCGCAAAGTACAATGCGGCAGTCTTTTGGAACGTTAGGCACAACTGCCCTCACTATCAGTTCATGGTTGCGCTTGTGTGTCTGGGTGTAAGGGCTGTAGTTTGTTCCGTAGAACACATGTGCAAAAGGATCCGTGAGGAAAGGCGCTTCCTCTGTGTATTCCTGCCAGTGGTCTATACTCTCTATTTTTACAGTCGCCGAGTTAAGAGCTATTCTTCTTCCTCCTCCCACCTCGTATCTGAGGGTTCCGTCTGTCCTCTTGACAAAGTATTTGTAACGGAGCACTCTCTCTTTCAGGGAATCGAACTGCAGGCGGGCTTCCCAGACAGTTTCTCCGGCCTGGTTCTTTCCGGAGTCTTTCATCTTGAAGGCGTTATCCGGATAATATTTTCCCAAAAGGGGAGATGAACCGGTGATATAAACCTCTTCACCTGGAAGGGTATCCACTCTCACTCTGAAGTATATGTTCATGACCGGGCTTGTTTTCTTTTATATAAAGCGTAGTAAATCAGAGAAATGACGCCGCAAAGAATCATGGAAGCCGCCTGGGATTCGTGGCTGATGGTTGCAAATACAACTCCGTCGTTCCACGGAACCGCGTATACTTCCGATGCCGCCAGGGCGATTATGAAATGATAGGCACCTATACCTCCCTGCACCGGTATCACCCATCCGAAACTCCCCACCACCATCAGGAAGAACGCGTCTTTCCAGCCGAGTCCCTCAAGAACCGGAAATGCCTCTATGGTAAAGTAGCTTGTGGCATAGAAGCTGCTCCACAAGAGTATGGTATACAGGAAGAAAAGCCATTTGTGCTTCATTTTGAAGGCCGCCTTTATTCCCTGCCAAAGATTGGAGAGGAAACCTATGATTTTTGCCCCGGCCTTTGTCTGGGAGATTCTTTTGCGAAAGGCGAATATCAGAATTGCAAGAACAACTATAGCGGCAAGAGTAATGAATACTATCCTCAGCGATGAGGATGTGAAATTGCCGGAGGCTGGGTCTATCATCTGAGTGGAGAAGAATTCACCGAATTCGTTCCAGCAAATCATAGCGAATACTACGCCAATCATTATAAGGCAGAAAAGATCCCAAGCCCTTTCCGCAACTACTGTGCCTATGGCACCTTCAAACGTGGTGTTTTTCTTGAGTGTGCTAACCACTCCGCAGCGGGCCACCTCTCCGATTCTAGGGAAAGCGAAGTTGGCCAGATTGCCAATAGAAACGCCGTGGTAGGAAGCCCATACAGAGGAATCCCTGTCTATCTGCAGGAGCAGCATTTTCCATCTGGCTCCGCGAATCAGATACTCGAAGAATCCCATTGAAATGGCCAGGAGAATCCACCCCCAGCGGCAGGAGGCCAGGCCGTCTACAAATTCTCCCCAGCTGATTTTCCTGAAACTGTAATACAGCAGCACGATTGCCAAAGCCAGCATCAGGACATATTGGACTATATATTTTGCGGAAAACCGTTTGGTTTTTCCTTCTGACATACTCACTCTTTTTTACGAACGAGAACAAATTTACACAAAATAAATGATACCTTTGTAAAGGAGCAAAATTTACACTGAATGAAATCTGTCATAGGAATCGGCAATGCGCTTACAGACGTTCTGGCGGTGATGCCGGATACCTCAATTCTGAAAAAATACAATCTGCCCATAGGCAGTATGCAATGGGTAAACAGAAAGACCGCAAACGGAATCTGGGAAGACATCAAAGACCTTAAAATCCAGATAGTTCCCGGAGGCAGTGCGGCCAATACAATTACCGGTACGGCAGTTTTGGGAATGAGAAGCGGCTTTGTGGGAATGGTGGGAGACGATGCTCCGGGGCGCCTGTTCCGGGAAAGCCAGGAGAGCATAGGCATACATCCGGTTCTTCTCACAGGAATGGATGCCAGCGGAAGGGCCATTGTGTTCATAACTCCTCCAAACGCGGAGCGTACGTTTGCGGACTACATGGGAGCATCCCTGGAACTTGGAGCTAACGATCTCAAGGATTATTTCTTTGCCGGATATGACATACTCCATCTGGAGGGCTATCTGGTTCAGAACCACGCTCTTGTACGCCGCGCGGCAGAGATTGGCAAGACGCTTGGAATGACCATATCCATAGACCTTGCAAGCTACAACGTTGTGGAGAGCAACTACGAATTCCTGCACGAGATAGTGGAAAAATATGTAGACATAGTCTTTGCCAACGAGTCTGAAGCCAAGGCCTTTACCCACAAAGCTCCGGAGGAGGCCCTGGATGCCATCTCCCGCGTAGCCAAAATAGCCGTGGTAAAAGTTGGGAAAGAGGGCTCCATGGTCAAGAGCGGAGACGAAGTTTTCCGTATAGAGCCATTCCTGGCAAACGCCGTGGACGCTACCGGTGCAGGAGACCTGTATGCTGCAGGTTTCCTCTATGGCTACGCACAGGACCTTCCACTGGGAACGTGCGGAAAGATAGGCTCTTACGTTTCTTCAAGAATAGTGGAGGTTGTGGGAACCAAACTGGACAGCAATTCCTGGAAAACCATTAAGGAAGAAGTTGCCGGAATTATAGCGGAGGGATAGGATGAAACTGTACTTCAAGATATTGGCCATAGTTGCCGCGGTTGCCCTGCTTCCGTTGCAGTACGTGCTTTTGCTGAAGGTTTACAACTCCCTGGAAAAGAATCTATACACTACTGTTGACGAATGTTTCCGCAATGCCGTGGAGCAGGAATCTATGGCCCGTTTCAACAGGATTATGGACACATCTCAGGCATTCGCAGGCCAGACTTATCTTAACACCGGAATGCTGGTGGGCGTAAATGATTTTCTCCAGGCCCGAGGCAGCAGCGTTAACATTGACACTCTCCGCTCCCTGTTTGCGGAAAACCTTGCGGACAAGGAGCTCCAGAGCCTGAGTTTCAACGTGCTAGAAACCCGCAACGACACCAATTTCTACCACACTGCAGATGATTTCCTCAGCGATCCGACCATGGAGAAAACGTCTTTCTCCTCACTCACCACGCACATTGTTCCAACGTCCTCTGACCTTTCAAAAGGCGTGGTGGCGGAGATAAGCAACCCTTACAGGGCGATTCTTCCATCGCTGAAGATGCTGATAATCTTCTCAATGCTTATTGCACTGTTTGTGATATGGTGCCTTTACAAGATGATCCGCACTTTGGGCAAGGTGAATTTTATCAACAACCTCAGGAAAGACCACACTTACGCGATGATTCACGATATGAAGACACCACTGTCTTCCATCATGATAATCGCTGAGGATTTCAAGGATAATCCGGCCATTGCGTCGAACCCGGAAACGGCTGAGCAACTGAAGATTCTGGATGACGAGTGCGCCCATCTCAACAGAATTTGCGAGAAGGTCATAAACGTTGCCAAGGTAGACAACAAGAAGCTTAAATTCGTTTACGAGAAAATAGATCTGGAGGAGTTCTTTTCCGGTATAAAGAACAGGCTGATGGCGCTTTATCCGGAACCTGGCGATTCGGAAAGCAAAGATGCAAAGAAAGCGGTTTCTTTCTCCGCAGACCTTTCCCAGGAGAAATGGCTGATAGCGGACCGCCTGTATTTGACAGAAATTGTTGATAATCTGATAGACAATTCAATCAAGTATTCCGGCCGGGAAGTGAAGATAAACCTCAGAAGCGTCAGGCGGGGAAAGATTACAGAGCTCAGGCTGAAAGATGATGGCAGCGGATTCTCCCAGGAGGCCTCAAAGCGCCTGTTCAAGAAGTTTGAGAGGGGAGAGAATACGGTTGGCATTTCCGGGCACGGAATAGGTCTGAACTATGTCTACCAGCTGATGAAGTTCTTTGGCGGCTATGTGAAGATAGACAGCCAGATAGGCTTGTTCACGGAGGTCATTCTGGGCTTCCCGTCCAAACGTCAATTTGAAATAGAGGAATAGATTATGATAAGACTGCTGATTGTAGAAGACGATACCAACCTCAGCTTCCTGATAAAGAAGAAGCTGGAAAAACAGGGAGACTACATGGTGGAAACCGCTGTGGACGGAAAGGAAGGCCTGAGGCTCATTACCTCTTTCCGCCCGGATATTGTGGTATCCGACCTTGAAATGGGAGACGGCATGGATGGCAACACCATGATAGAGAGAATCCGGGAAACCAAGAACGACATCCCGATTATAGTCCTGACAGGCAAGATGGAATTCCTCAAGCAGAGTGGTGCCAACATGTACTTGAAAAAGCCGTTCAATGTTCAGCAGCTGGACCTTAATATCAAGTCCCTGCTTCAGCAGAAAGGCATAGGCACGGAATCGGACAACTCATACAAGATAGGCAAGTTCACTTTTGACACTTCTGCCAGAAGACTCATCCTCGGCGATGAGGAAATCCGCGTCACCCCAACCGGAGCCAAAGTGCTGGAAATGCTCTGCCGGGAAATGGGCAAGTGCGTGGACCGCAAGAAGATACAGGGCACCATCTGGGGAGATTACGATAACGACAGTATCTCCCACAACCTGGATGTTCAGATAGACAAGCTCCGCGGCGCCCTCAAGGCAGACCCTAATGTCTCTATCGAGATAATAAAGAAAACCGGTATCATCCTCAAGGGCTGACACCGGCTTTTTCAATTTTTCCTTCCCGGTTATTTGTACATTTCAAAGCCAAGGCGGACTCCGTCGTAGTTTTTACTCAGATCGCTGATGGTCTGAAGGTTGGCATTGCCGCTCATTGCTCCTGCAACCTGGAGGATATTCAGCAGTTTCTTGCTCTCGAAGTTGAGGTTGAGGCCTCTGGTAGAACGGGTGATGAATGCCGTGCTTGAGAGCAGCAGGCTCTTCATCTTCAGCGTTCCTGAATCAGGGTCGTAAGTGTAGGTTCCGTTCCAAGGAATGCCGTTGATTTTTGCCTGGAACTGATTGTCCTGTGTGAATGTGAAATAGGTGTTGTTTGCACTTACGCCAACCTGCTGGAATGTAGGTTCAAGTTTTGTCTTGATCTGTGCAGCAACTGCTGCTCCACCGGCTTTTGCAAGGAGATTTTCGCTGGTGAACGCGCAGGAAGGAGAATGGTATTTCCATGTGCCTACGAGTTGTGACTGCTCTATTCTGACCTTTCCGATAACAAGGTCTGCAATAGAGGTTATTGTGTTCTCGTTGCCGAGAGCGCCAAGGATGGATCCCAGAACATTTCCGGAATCGGTGCCCATTGTGCCGCAGCCTGCAAGCAGGGAAATGGCGGCAATCATTGAAAGAATCTTTTTCATATCGGTTTGTTTTTTATTGTGTTTTGTCAATAGGAGAAAACGCTGCCGCCGATGAATTCCCTCATAACGGAAGTAGGCGGAATGGCCTTCTGCTCTTCCGGACCCAGGGAGAGTATTCTGCTCAGGAAGTTCAAAAGCCTCAGGCACTCCGGATATGCTTTGCTCATTGGAGGAATTCTTCTCAGAAGAGGTTCTGCATAGTATTTCAGCATAGGGAGTTCGTACAGCAGGAAGGAGTTGAACATAATGTCCGCATTTTCCTGATACGGGAAGATGTTCTTGCGTTCCCCGGCAATAACGCTCGGCCAGCGGTTGATGGTGTCTTCTGCGGTATAGCCGCGGAAGTAATTGTCTCTCACCATTCTGCGGAGCATGCGGTTGTCTGTTGTTGAGATATAGTTGTTCTCGTCTATGGAAAGGGAAGTAAGCGCGGAGGCGTAAACCTTATACTTTCTTTCCTCAGCGATTTTCTCTGTAAGGACAGGATTAAGGGCGTGGATGCCTTCCATAATCAGAACGTCGTCCTTTCCCATCTTTATCGATGGACCGTTGAGTGTGCTCTTGCCGGTTGTAAAGCTGAATGTCGGCAGGGTTACTTCCTCTCCGTTCATCAGCTTGTTCAGATGTTCGTTGAGCATATCCAGGTTCAAGGCATAGACGCTCTCGAAGTCGTATTCCCCGTTTTCGTCTCTAGGGGTAAGCTCCCTGTCCACGAAATAGTTGTCCATTGCCACAACTACCGGGTTGAGGCCCAGCACTTTCATCTGCAGGGCGATTCTCTTGGACGTTGTGGTTTTGCCGCTTGAGGAAGGGCCGGCTATGAGAACAAGCTTAACGTCCTTGCTTCTTTCCTTGATCTTGTCTGCTATAAGGGAATACTTGCGCTCGTGCAGGGCTTCTGCAAGAGATATTCCCAAGGCTCCCTGCCCGTTGCTGATAGCCTGGTTTACGGTGGCGATATCCCTTGCCCCAATGACATTGCACCAGTTGCTGTACTCCTCGAAGATTTCTGCCAGTTTTTTCTGGTAGTACTGTGGAGGAAGGGCGTAAGGGGCTTTCGGCTCAGGAGACTGGAGGCAGAATCCTGTGCTGTAAAGCTTGATGCTCCAGCGGTCCAGCTGGCCTGTTGAATATACCAGAGGACCATAGAAATAGTCTCCGTAACCATCGAGATAATAGAGGGTTATAAAATATTCTCCCATACTCTCCGCCAGCTTTGCCTTTGATTCCTGCCCGTGCGAGCGGAACAGGGAAGAGGCCACGGAATTTGTTCTCTTGGACTTGATAAAAGGAAGGTCCTTCTTGACAAGTTCCCACATCTTCTTCTTTACGGCGCCGAGTTCTTCTTCCGTCATCGGAATGGTCTTGGAGAAATCTTCCCGTGTCCTGAGCTCTCCGTACTGTCCGTTAGGAAGATGATAGTCCATGCACAGTATCCTGTCCGGGAAAAGTTCTCCTATTACCTTTTGGCACAGGAAGTTGAGAGAACGGGAATAACATCTTCTGCCATCCGGATCCTTATATGTGACAAAGTGGACTGTGGAGGCAAACAGAAGCTCGCACCCGAGCTCCTTGAGGTCGTGGTTGACATAAGCCGCCAGCACTTCCATTCCTTCCCAGTCGAATTCCACAATATTCAGCAACTGCTTGAGGGTTGTGCGAGGCTCCACCTCATAGTATTGCTTGTTGTTGGTGCAGTATATTCTGATTTTTTCCATAATGTTCCGTTTACAACGCTAAGTTAGCACATTCTGAAGATATTTTCCAGTTACGCTGTTTTTGTCTTTGCATATTTCTTCCGGAGTTCCCTCCGCAATAATCCGTCCGCCGTCCTGTCCTCCTTCCGGTCCCATATCTATCAGCCAGTCCACGCTCTTTAGCACATCCAGGTTGTGTTCTATGATTACCACCGTATTGCCCTTGTCCACAATTTTCTGGAGTACGGCCAGAAGCACTTTTATGTCCTCAAAATGAAGTCCGGTTGTAGGCTCGTCCAAAAGAAAGATGGAATTGCCCGTGTCTTTGCGTGAAAGTTCGGCTGCCAGCTTGACTCTCTGGCTTTCTCCGCCGCTGAGGGTGGTGGATGGCTGTCCCAGTTTTACATATCCCAGGCCAACATCTTCCATGGCCTTGAGCTTCTGGCATATAGACGGGATGTGCGAGAAGAATTCCGCAGCTTCTGAAATTGTCATTTCCAGCACATCGTTGATGTTCTTTCCCTTGTATTTGACTTCCAGGGTTTCCGCATTGTAGCGCTTTCCGCGACATTCCTTGCAGGTAACGTAAACACTTGGCAGATAATGCATTTCTATGGTCTCAACGCCTGCGCCTTTGCATACTTCGCATCTTCCGCCCTTGATATTAAAGGAGAAGCGTCCGGCCTTGAATCCCCTGATCTGTGCATCCGGAGTTTTCTCGAAAAGTTTCCTTATGTCAGAGAATACATTCACGTAAGTGGCCGGATTGGATCTTGGGGTGCGTCCTATCGGGGCCTGGTCCACGACAATCACTTTGTCTATATTCTGGAGTCCTTCTATGCTCTTGTACGGGAGGGCTCTGTCTGCAGACCGGTAGAAGTGGTTTGACAGCACTGGCTTGAGCGTCTGGTTTATCAGAGAGGATTTTCCGCTGCCGCTCACCCCGCTTATTCCCACAAAGCATCCGAGCGGAATACTGAGGTTCACGTTCTTAAGGTTGTTTCCTGTAGCTCCGTTGAGTGTCAGGAACTTGCCGTTGCCCTTTCTGCGGCTTTGAGGCGTTTCAATCGTCCTTATTCCTCTTATGTATTCAGCCGTAAGGCTACCAAGTTTTCTGACTTTTGCCAGCGGCATTTTCTTCAGTTCTGCCGGAGTCAGGTTCATCAGCAGCTCTCCACCCTTGTTGCCGGCTCCGGGGCCAAGGTCTATGAGGCGGTCGCAGCTGAGCATGGTCTCAAGGTCGTGTTCCACAACCATTACGGAGTTACCCTCATCGCGGAGTTTCTTAAGGGAATTTATGAGCTTTATGTTGTCTCTCTGGTGGAGCCCAATGCTCGGCTCGTCCAGAATGTAAAGCACGTTTACCAGCTTGCTTCCTATCTGGGTGGCAAGCCTGATTCTCTGGCTTTCCCCTCCGCTGAGCGTTGCGGTTGCCCTGTTTAGTGAGAGGTAATCCAGCCCTACGGCGCTGAGGAAACCGACCCTGTCCGCAAGTTCCTTGATGATGTCTCTTGCTATCTGCTTTTGCCTGCTGCTGAGCACTTCCGGAAGGCGGGCTATCCATTCTTTCAGGGAAGAAATATCCATAGCGCTTACCTCAGCGATGTTCTTTCCGTCTATCTTGAAATAAAGCGCCTCTTTCTTTAGTCTGGTGCCTCCGCATTCAGGGCAGGGGATTTCTTCTATGTATCTTTCCTTGAGAGTCTTCTTGCCGTCTGCCTCTTCTTCCTCCTCGCTCTGCCGCATCTTGGCGGCCACGCCCGGGAACGATGCCAGGAGAGTTCCGTCCGTGAGATTTACCCGGAACAATTCCTGTGTTCCGTAGAGAATCATGTTCAACACTTCCTCGTTCAAGTTCCGGATCTGGGAGTTGAGGGAGAAGCCGTACTTCTTTGCCATGGCCTCCAGAACTCGGAAAGTGTCTGAGTCCTTGTACTTTCCAATAGGGACAATTCCGCCTGCGTTAATGGATTTTGACGGGTCTGGAATTATGCGGTCCATGTCTATGCGGGTAATGTAACCCAGACCCTTGCACACCGGACACGCTCCCTGCGGAGAGTTGAACGAGAAGGTGAAAGGCGCAGGTTCCGGCAGAGAGTCTCCGGTGTCCGCATCCATCAGATGCATGGAGAAATACCTCAGCCCCTCGTTTTCTTTTCCCTGCCTTATTATGGCAATGGTTCCCTTGCCTCTTTCCAGAGCCGTATTTACGGAGGCGTATATTCTTTTTCTGTCTTCTGCAGACGGAATAATCTTGTCTACGACCAGCTCTATGAAGTGAACCTTGTAGCGGTCCAGCGGCTTTACATCTGCCAGCTCCCTAATTTCCCCGTCTATGCGGACCTGCGTGAAACCCTTTTTCAGCAGATTGTCTATCAGCTCTTTATAATGGCCCTTCCTGCCCACAACCAGCGGAGAGAGCAGAAGGCACTTTTCCTTTTCATACTCGGCGATGACAAGATCCGTTATCTGGTCTGCCGTATATTTTATGAGCTTTTTGCCGGTGGCCGGAGAATAGGCATCTGACGCTCTTGCATAGAGAAGACGCAAAAAGTCATATATCTCCGTGATGGTTCCGACAGTGGAACGGGGATTGGTGCCGGTTGTCTTCTGCTCAATGGCGATAATGGGACTGAGCCCCGTAATACTTTCAACCGCAGGCCTTTCCAGAATACCGATGAACTGGCGGGCGTATGCGGAGAGCGTTTCCATGTAGCGCCTCTGGCCCTCGGCGAAAATGGTGTCGAATGCCAGGGTGGATTTGCCGCTGCCGCTAAGCCCGGTTATGACCACGAACTTCCCCCTGGGGATTTCCACGTCTATCCCCTTGAGGTTGTGCTCCCTTGCTCCCGTTATCCGAATGCTGTCCATCAGAAATCTTCCGTGTTGAACCTAAGCCAGGTGGCTTTCCTGAGATAAGGGTTGTGGGCCAGTTCTTCCACCATGGTTGTATCCGGACCATGACCCGGGTAGAGCTTTGTATCGTGCGGAAGGAGCCGGGCAATCTTGTCCACAAGAGACGAGCACATTGCAGCACTGTCTCCTTCCGGAAGGTCTGTCCTTCCGCAACTTCCTGCAAACAGGGTGTCTCCTGTAATGCATATCTTGTCCGCTGAGCTGTAGAAAAGCACGCTTCCCCAAGTATGACCCGGAGTGGAAATTACGGAAAGGGACGAGTTCCCGAATGTGACAGTGTCCCCGTCTTTTATGTCTACGGTCTCAAGAGAAGGATCTTCTATATGAATGTCAAACAGCTGGCTTGTAGCCTTGGCCACTTTCAGAAGGTCTTTGTCCGCAGGATGTATATATGTTGGAATTCCGTATGTGTCTGTTACAAAGCGGTTCCCCATAACGTGGTCGAAATGTCCGTGGGTGCAGAGGAGTTTGACCGGCTTTAGGCCATTCTCGGCGATATACTGCAGAAGCCTTTCTCCCTCTCTTTTCCTGCTTATGCCGGGATCCACAATCACGCACTCTTTGCTTTCATCGGAGAGAACATAGCAGCACTCCCTTAAATCGTTGAAATAAAACTGTTTTACCGTTATCATAAATTATCTTGTTTTCCGCTTCTGGCAACTCCCGTGAGCATTGGGACAAAACTCATTCGGGAGATGTTCCGTCCGGTGAATTTTCCGTCCGGATTTCTGGTTATCACTTTCAGTATCTGCTTTTTTTCAGATGGATTCTCACTGCTTTCCTCATCCACCGGAATGACCATCTTTCCTCCTGGAGCAAGTTGGCGCATAAGGGCTTCCGGAAGGGAAGGGGCTCCGCATGTTACTATGATTCCGTCAAAAGGCGCGCGGTCTTCCAGCCCCGCAAATCCATCGCCGAGGAAAAGATTGATCTTGCCGCTCTCTGCGCTGGTTTCCGTTATGGCAGAAAATTCCTCCTCGGGGAAAAAGTATCCGGCCTCCGTGAGATTGGATATAGCACGCCTGAAAAGCTCCTCTTGCCTTTCTATGGAAAAGACCTCCGCGCCAAGGTAAAAGAGCACGGCTGTCTGGTAGCCGCACCCGGTTCCGATTTCCAGAATCCTGTCTCCGGCTTTAATGTCCAGAAGCTGCGTCTGGAGGGCTACAGTGGATGGCTGGGATATGGTCTGGCCGGCATCTATGGCTACGGGCATGTCCTTGTAAGCCAGTTCCTCCAACCCTTCCTGAACAAATAGGTGGCGAGGCACGGAACCTATGGCTTTCAGGACTTTTTCGGCGAAAAGTCCTGATTGGGAAAGTTCCTCCACAAGCAGCCTTCTTCTACCCTGAAAAACCAGCGTGTCTTTTTACTCTTCCATTATCTTTCCAACCTTCTGGCAAATTTACGGAATCTGCCGTGATATTATTACGAAAAATATTTTCAATTAACTGCTGACAGATTCCGGAGATTATTGTTAAATTTGCTTAAACTTCAATCA
>JAFZMA010000111.1 GCA_017551215.1 Bacteroidales bacterium
CCACAGCGAAAAATCCAATGCCTGCAAACCAACTACAGCACAGGGCAAGGGAGATGTGGAAATCCCTGAGCCAAAGCGTGAAATAGACAAGCGTGCCCTTTTCCCGAGTGCGGACAACAAGAAAGACACCAAGGCCGCCCAGACCGCAGAAAAGGTTGAAAACGACCTCAAGGCCGGCCACTCCAAAGGCAACACGGACAGCGGCAAGCTCAACGGCATTCCGTCCGTTAAACTGGAAGGCCGCTCAACCCTTGGCTCCCTTCCGCTCCCGGCCTATACCGTAAATGAAAGCGGAACGGTTGTGGTAAAAATCATCGTCAACGAAAAGGGAGAAGTAACCAACGCCATCCCAGGCCAGAAGGGCACAACCACCAACAATTCAACTCTCTGGAACGCAGCCAAGCAGGCCGCCCTGAAAGCCCGCTTCTCCCCATCCGACGCCCCAACTCAGGTCGGCTACATCACCTACATCTTCACCCTGAAATAAATCCTACTCGGCGATAGAGACAGTGTGGTAATCTATCATACGGGAGATGGCGCGGCGGCAGACCGGGCAGAAGAGAGGGTATGAGTTATCCCTCATCCTGCAGGTCGGGAACGGGCGGTAGATGCCTTCAGAGAGATAGCCGCCACCTTCGTAGATACCAACCTTGTAGTCTGATTCTATCAGCGTGGAGTATGCAGGCAGTTTCTGGTCTGCCTTTGTAACCACCTCAAAATCTTCATAGTTTCCCGTTCCGATATGGATCTTCGGCTGGTTCTTCTTGGACTTTTTGCCTTTCTTTGGCTCAGGAGTATTTTTGAAAGCATTGTCCATCAGATCCTGCCACTTGGACTGAAAACCTACCAGAGTGGTGATATTTGGTTCCCAAGGCTCTACTTTGAGGTCATACTGGTCTGTGCCGTCATCGTAGAAATACTCGTCTGCAAGGGCTCCGAAACTGTGTCCGAATTCGTGTACCACAACAGGCATAGCCCATTTGTTGTGGGCTGCTGTAAGGACGTAGGAATTAAGGATGCCTCCACCGCCGTAATTATCTGTATTTGCAAGAATTATGATGTGCTCATACGGAACGCTGGCAAGGGCATCGTGCAGGTCAAAAAGATGAAGCGTGGTAAGATAGCGATCCATATAGAACGTGCTGAAACTGGAAGAAAAAGCGGTCTGCTTCCACTCGTTTTTCAGCGGAATGCTCACTCCGCTATCCTTGCTTTCCACCGGAACCGCAATGAAATTAAGCTTATCCGCATTGCCCTTGAATGGCTCGTAACTCAATATCTGGTCTGCAGTCTCTTTTGCATCGCGATAGAAAACCTCCATTCCCTCTTTTGTATAGCCCTCTCCGACAATCGCGATGTCAATGGCTTCTCTGCTGTCTCCGCCTTTGTGCATGTAACGGCATTTGTCAAGGGTGTATGGAGATTTTACCGGACGGATGAGGATATCATCCGGATGCACGATATGGGTCACCGATGCGGTTATATTGTCTCTCTTGTCGAAAATCTGGAGCGTAACGTATGCGGTTGCCTTTGGCATTGGAACCAGGTACACGTTTTCAAAAGCCTTCCTTGAATGAAGAGCCTCCGGAGTGCTTTGCCACTCAGAGAAAAGCGTTGAAAACGAATTGCAGTACAGAACTTTGTTCGTGGCTGAATCCTTGAGAGTTATCTGACCATTGCCTCTGAGCAGGAATCTGTCCATATTGACTGTCCTGCCCCACCATCCATCCAGCCTGCCCAGCTTTGCAAGAGAAATCTCCGTATGCGTGGCATCCCCGGAAAAGATATAGTCCAGCCTAAGCGTGCAGTCATTTCTTAAATAATCCATCGGTGAGGATAAAACCCTCAGGCTGGTCATCATAAAGATGGCAGCTGTCAATAATAACTTTCTCATAAACCTATTGTATATAGCCGAAGCGTTTGAGTTCTTTCTTGTTTTCCCTCCAGGACGGGTCCACCTTAACGAAAATCTTGAGGAAGACTTTCTTCTCGAAGAAGTTTTCCATCTCCTTACGGGCCTGTGTACCAACGCGTTTTAGCGCCGCGCCTTTCTTGCCGATGATAATTCCTTTCTGGGATTCCCTCACAACATTGATAACGGCCTCTATGGAATAAAGCTCTTCTGTCTCCTGGAAGCTTTCTATGACAACCTCCGTGCAGTAAGGGATTTCCTTGGTGTAGTTTTCAAGGATTTTCTCCCGGAGAATTTCCGATGCAAAGAAGCGCAGATTCCTGTCTGTGAGCACATCGCGGTCGTACCATGCCGGCTGTTGCGGCAGCAGGGAAACTATCTTTGCAAGGAGAAGGTCCGTGTTGAATTTCTCCAGAGCGCTCATAGGCAGAATCTCGGCCTTTGGTACGAGGCCGTGCCATTTCTCCACCAAAGCCTCTATACTCTGCGATTCTAGCCGACCTTTCGCATCCTTCTTGCCTTTGGCTGACTCATCGCCGAGAAGCTTGTCTATCTTGTTTATTACGACAATCACCGGAACTGAAAGGAGGTTGAGCTTTTCCACATACTCGCGGTTCTTCTCGGAAGACTCGTAAACATCGGTGACATAGATGATTATGTCTGCGTCTCCTATGGCGGTGTCCACAAAGTTCATCATGGCCTCCTGAAGCTCGTATGAAGGTTTCAGGATGCCTGGGGTATCGGAGAAAACTATCTGGTAATCGTCTCCGTTTACGATGCCCATTATCCTGTGGCGGGTGGTTTGGGCCTTGGCGGTGACAATGGAAAGTTTCTCGCCCACAAGAGCGTTCATGAGAGTGGACTTGCCCACGTTAGGATTGCCGATTATGTTTACAAAACCCGAGCGGTTGATTTTGTCTTCCATGAAACTGTCGTTCTTAATTTTTTTACGCGTAAGATCCCATCTTGAGGATGGCAAGTTCCTTCTCTGTAAGGAATCTCCACTGTCCCCTTCTGAGGTTCTTCTTTGTAAGTCCCGCAAAATAAACGCGGTCCAGCTTCTCTACCTTGTAGCCAAGACTCTCGAAGATTCTCCTTACAATGCGGTTGCGACCACTGTGGATTTCTATGCCCACCTGACTTTCGTCTCCGTCTATGTAAGACAGGGCGTCTGCGTTTATCATTCCGTCATCCAGGTGAATTCCCTTGAGTATCTTGTCGAAGTCTCTCTGGGACAGGTTGCTGTCCAGGAAAACATGGTAGATTTTCTTCTTGTTGTATGAAGGATGAGTGAGTTTTTCCGTAAGGTCTCCATCGTTTGTAAGCAGCAGAACTCCAGTGGTATCCCTATCCAGACGTCCAACCGGATAAACCCTCTGGGTACACTTGCCGGCAATCAGGTCCATCACGGTCTTGCGGGCATGAGGATCGTCCGTGGTGGTAACGCAGTTCTTTGGCTTGTTCATAATGATGTAGACCTTCTCCTCTCCCTGGATAACTTTGTCGTCGAACCTTACCTCATCTGTCTGGAACACCTTGGTTCCAAGCTCTGTAATGGTCTGTCCGTTAACGGTTACCAGCCCCTGAAGTATGTATTCGTCTGCCTCTCTGCGGGAGCAGATTCCAGAATTTGCAATGAAACGGTTCAGGCGGATTCCCTCCTCCATCTTTGCCTTTGGCTTGCGAGGCTTAGGAGTATAGGCTTGCATTCGAGGCTTTCTTGCAGAAGCAACCGGCTCACGTCCTTCCAGCTGGCTTCTTACCTGCTCAAAGTCATTTCTCGTGCGCTTTCCACGAGTCTCTTTTACAGGAAGTTCTTCCCGGCGTACACTCTTGCGGAATGGAGCCTTTGAAACCTCAGCGCCTCTCGGGGAGAATGCTCTCTTTGGTGCCTCTTTGCTCCTCGGCGATGAGAACCTCTTTTTTGGTCCTTCAGTGCTTCTGGCAGCAAAACTCCTTTTAGGCCCGCCTGAAGATAACCTCTTCTTAGGGGCAGCCCCGCCTTTTGTAGCAGTGCCTCTCTTTGAGGAGAATGAACGTTTTGCTGTCGCTGAGCCAGATTTTCCTGATGCCGGTCTGTGTGCAGATGGCTTTCTTGAAAAAGACCTTGGTGAAGATGGCTTCCTTGACCTGGAAGCTGATCTTCCTGTATTTTCTGTCCTTGCCATTATTTCTTACTTGTTTATAGGGCAAAGATAAACTATTTTTCCTACTTTTACAGCCCTAAAAGTTAAGGGTATGAGAAAGAGAAGAGTGATGATGTCGCCGCTGGTGAGGGAGAACGTGAAGGTGGCCCTGAAATCCATCAGAAGCAACAGGCTCAGAAGCGTGCTCACGATTCTGATGATTGCAATTGGCATAATGTCCCTGCTGGGAATTCTAACCGCCACAGAAGCGCTCAAGCATCAGGTGGGAGAGAGTTTTGCCTCCATCGGGTCCCAGTCTTTTTACATCCAGGCCCAGTTCAGGGCTTCCGGGGAGAGAGAGGGCAGAATACGCAACAACCGGACTATCAGCTACTTTCAGGCCACATCCTTTAAAGAGAACTTTTCTCCGAAAGTGCCATGCATAACTTCCGTTTTCTCCAGAAACGGAGGAATGACCTTCAAGCGTGCAGACAAGAGCACCAACCCTAATTCCACCATCATCCTCAGCGATGAAGATTACGTAAACTTCAACAATCTGAGCATCGAGAAAGGCCGTGATCTGTCTAAAAAAGATGTGCGGGATGCCGCTTTCGTGTGCGTACTAGGCAATTCCGTGGCAGCCACCCTGTTCGACAAGAACGAGAATCCTCTGGGGAGCAACATAACGGTTAACGGCAATTCCTACATGGTTGTGGGCGTTATGGGCAAATCTTCTTCCAGTGGCATGTTCAACAGCATAGAGCAGTCAGTTATAATACCGGTTACAAACGGCCGCGCCAGATTCACTGCCAACTCTTTCTCCATTGGCATACGCCCTGCCGCCGTTCAGGCAGACATGCAGGACTTGTACGCAGAGGCAGAAACCCTGTTCCGCTCCATCAGGAGGCTGTCTCCTTCAGACGCCACAGACTTTGACGTAAGTTACAACGAGACAATGGCCAAGAGCGCGGACAAAACCCTTGGAACCATCACACTGATAGCCGGCATTATAGGACTCATAACCCTGTTGGGAGCCGCTATCGGACTGATGAACATAATGCTTGTGAGCGTAAAGGAAAGAACTGCGGAAATAGGCATCAGGAAAGCAATCGGAGCGTCATCCAAGCTCATACGCCAGCAATTCCTTGTGGAATCCGTGGCCATAGCCCAGATCGGATGCGTCATAGGCATTATTCTGGGACTTCTTGCCGGGGCCCTGGTTGCAGTGGCGATGGAGGCGCATTTTGTCACTCCTTGGTTCTGGATAATAGCCGCAGTTCTGATTTGCGTGGCCGTGGGAGTGGCAAGCGGATACCTGCCGGCAAAGAAGGCCGCACAGTTGGATCCTATAGAGGCACTCAGATACGAATAAACAGTATAGTCCGCAATTTTTGTAACTTTGTGCGGATATAAAAGAATTAAAATGTCAGAAGAGAGGGAAGATATCATTCAGGAAAGTGAAGTCAATCAGGAGCCGCAAGGCAAGTTTTCAAAGCTGATTAAGGAGGGGGAAAACAAATACAGATTGCCCGGGATGTACAGGAACTGGTTTCTGGACTACGCTTCATACGTAATCCTGGACCGTGCCGTACCGCATATAGACGATGGACTCAAGCCGGTGCAGAGAAGGATTCTGCACGCCATGAGGAAAATCCACGACGGCTCCCTGACCAAGGTTGCCACCATAGTGGGAGAAACCATGAAATACCATCCGCACAGCGACTCGTCCATAAAGGATGCGCTGGTCCAGATGGGGCAGAAGAACCTGCTTATAGACTGTCAGGGAAACTGGGGCAACACAATAACCGGAGACGAGGCCGCAGCAGGAAGATACATAGAGGGAAGGCTCTCCAATTTTGCCTTGGAGGTGGTGTTCAATCCAAAGACCACAGAGTGGATGAACTCATATGACGGCAGAAACAAGGAACCTATCACCCTGCCGGTCAAGTTCCCGTTGGTTCTCTATCAGGGAGCGGACGGAATTGCCGTTGGAATGAACTGCAAGATCCTGCCGCATAATTTCAACGAACTCATAGACGCGTCCATAGCTTTCCTCAGGGGAGAGGAATACCATCTCTATCCGGATTTCCCTTCCGGAGGAATTATGGACGTGAGCCGCTACGCAGACGGAAAAAGAGGAGGAAGGATAACTGTCAGGGCGAGAATCGTAAAGACAGACAAGAAGACCATCAAGATAACCGAGCTACCGTTCGGCAAGAATTCCGGAAACATTCTCCAGAGCATTATCGCCGCAAACGACAAGGGAAAGATCAAGGTCCGCAAAGTTGAGGACCTGTCCAGCAAAAAGGCGGAAATCGTAGTTACCCTTGCGGCGGGAGAATCTCCGGACAAGACCATAGACGCTCTCTACGCCTTCACAGACTGCCAGGTTACAATCAACCCGAACACCTGTGTAATCAAAGATAACAAACCGCACTTCCTCACTGTGTCTGAAGTGCTGGAATTCAGCACACTCCGCACAAAGGACCTTCTAAAGAAGGAACTTGAGATCAAACTCGGCGAACTGGAAGACACATGGCATTCCCTCTCCCTGGAAAAGATCTTCTTTGAGGAAGGCAAGTACAAGATGCTGGAAGAAAAGAAACTTCGCAGCTGGGAAAGCCAGATCAACGAGATTCACAAGGCCTTGAAGGTTTACGAGCCGCTTCTTCACCAGAAGGTTACAAAGGAAGATGTTCTTAAACTGGTAGAAAAACCTGTTAGGAAAATTTCCCGTTTCGATATCAAAGAGTGCAACGCCAAGATAGACAACGTAGAAAAGGAGATTGCACAGGTTCACCATGATCTCGAGAATCTTACAGAGGTTACCATCGATTATTTCCAGAGTCTTAAGGAAAAATACGGAGAAGCCTATCCGCGCTGCACGGAAATCTCCAATCTGGAGACCATTCAGGTTGCAAGGGTTGCGGTTGCAAACGCCAAGCTGTATGCGAACTTTGAGGAGGGCTTCATAGGAATGGACCTCAAGAAAGATGACAACGCCCAGCTGGTTTGCAACTGCTCGGACATAGACGACATTATCGTATTCCTGAACAGCGGCAAGTATCTGGTTACCAAGATATCGGACAAGGCTTTCGTGGGCAAGGGAATCATCCATGCCGCTGTCTTCCAGAAGAACGACCTGAGGACTATCTACAACGTCATTTACAGAGACGGAAAGTCCGGCAACAACTATGTCAAGAGGTTTGCCGTTACCTCCGTTACCAGAGACAAGGAATACGATGTGACACTCGGCACTCCAAACTCCAGGATACTCTGGTTCACCGCAAACCATAACGGCGAGGCCGAGACTGTGAGGGTAAATCTACGTCCAAGGCTCAAACTCAAGAAGCTGAACTTCGACTACGACTTTGCCTCTCTTGCTATCAAGGGCAGAACCTCCAGGGGAAATCTCCTCAGCAAGAACCCTATCAGCAAGATTACGCTCAAGGCCAAAGGCGGCTCCACTATCGGAGACAAGCCTCTGTGGTTTGATACGGATGTCAACCGCCTCAACGAGGACAAGAGAGGAACCTACCTTGGCAAGTTCAAGGACGAAGACCGCATACTCGCAGTTTACAAGAACGGTACATATTCCACTACAACCCAGGATCTTAACAACCACTACGAGGGAGATCTCATCAAGGTGGAGAAGTTCGATCCGGCAAAGGTTTACGCTGCCGTCTATTACGATGCAGAGTCCCAGAAATTCTACCTCAAGAGGTTCAAGTTCGAACTCAACAACAACGCGTTCAATCTCTTCATCAGCGAGGCTCCGGGCTCATATCTTCTGGCCCTGACTTCCTCTGTCGGCAGCCAGATTGTCATCCAGTTCGGCGGCAAGCACGAGGGTCGCGGAAACGAGGCCATTGCTGTAGACAGTTTCATCGCCGAGAAAGGATGGAAGGCAAAGGGCAAGCGCCTTACCCAATACGAGACGGAGAAGATTGTGCTCATAGAACCGCCTGTGCTTGAGGACGATGACGAGGACTTTGAATTTGAACCGCAGGCAGACGAAGACTCCCCTGCAACTGGTTCTACAAATGAAGAAGATGCTTCCGACAATGTTTCTACTGACATTCCGGAAGACATCGATTTTCCTGAGGAAGACTCTCAGGACAACTGGAACGGAGAAGACGAGCCAACCCTCTTCTAAGATTTGCTGGTGAAGGAAAGCCTAAGCACTGCTGATTTATGATTATTGCTTTATGTGGATTCATGACCGCCGGCAAAACACTGGCCGGTAAAGCCCTGGCTGAAAAGACAGGAATGAGGCTCATTGACCTTGACCAGTACATAGAGCAGAAAGAAGGTTTGGATATGGAGTCCATCTTCAGGGAGAAAGGAGAGGAATACTTCAGAATGGCGGAAGAAGCATCTCTGAAAGAAATAATTGACCGCACATCTCCGAAAGAAACAATTGATGATGCATTTCCAAAAGAAACCATAGCAAATGCTTCTCTTAAAGAAACTAGCATTATACTTTCCTTGGGAGGTGGAACCCCAATGAATCCCGCTTGCAGAGCCCTCTTGAAAGAACGCACCAAGTGCTTCTTCCTCACCTGCTCTCCCAAAGTCCTGGCAGAGCGTATGCTACTCCTCCAGAACGGCCGCCCTCTGGTCAAAGCCCTCCTTGCCGAGCACCCAAACTCTAGCCCCGCAGAGCAACTCCGCCTTCTGGAAACCTGGGCCACCCAAAAACTCCAGGAACGCCTCCCCCTCTACCAAGCCTGCTCCATCCAAACCATTGACACCTCCAACTGGGATGTCAATTCAATAACCGCCCAAATCCTCAGCAACATTTATTAGAGGGTGGTGTCTTTGCCCTCGCGGATGTCTTTGATTCTGAGCTGGATGTTAGCGATGCTGGAGCGGTAGAAGTTCTCGGCGATGCTGTAGCAGATGTCCACAGGTTCACCGGCTGCAAGATGGTCGAAATACTCGCTCATGTTGAAGGCAATGGCGCTGAGTGGACGGAAGGAATCAGCTTCCTGGATGAGCTCCAGTTTGAGGTGTCCGCCGCGGCCGTCGATAGGATTGCCAACGACCCGGCCGTTGCCGTTATCGTAGACGCTGGTGGTCATGAATACCGGAGACTGGTTGCCCGGACCGAACGGCTGGAACATGTTCAGCAGACGGAAGAAACGTGGAGTTATCTGCCTGAATTCCAGGAAGGCGTCTATGTTGATTATAGGAGTCAGAATCTCCTTTGTAATGTTCTTTGTAACAATCTCCTCGAACCTCTGGCGGAAGATTTCCAGGTTCTCTTCCTTTAGCGTAAGTCCGGCGGCGTAAGTATGCCCGCCGAAGTTCTCCAGAAGATCCGCACAGCTTTCGATGGCGTCGTAAAGGTCGAACCCAGCAATGCTTCTGGCGGAACCGGAAACAAATCCGTTGGAAGATTTAGTAAGCACTATGGTCGGACGGTAGAAGGCTTCCACCAGACGGCTGGCAACGATTCCCACAACGCCCTTATGCCATTCCGGATTGTAAACCACGGTAGAGTTCAAAGTGCTGAACTGCGGATGGTTACGCACTATCTCTATGGCCTGCTGGGTGATGGTCCTGTCTATGCTCTTGCGCTCGTTGTTATGGTCGTTGATTTCCTTGCCGATGCGGTTCGCCTCCGCAAGGTCGTCTGAAATCAGAAGGTCCACGGCCATACGACCGCTCTCCATTCTGCCGGCAGCGTTGATTCTCGGGCCAATCTTGAAGACCACATCGTCTATAGTAATCTTGTGCTTCTCCAGGCCGGAGAGTTTTATCATGGATAGAAGTCCTTTCCTCGGCGATTCGTTAAGCCTCTTGAGACCGTAGTATGCCAACACCCTGTTCTCTCCCGTAACTCCCACAAGGTCAGCCGCAATGCTCACTGCCACAAGATCCAGCAGCGGTTCAATCTCCTCAAACGGAATACCATATCGCTGAGCATAAGCCTGAACCAGCTTGAATCCCACGCCGCAACCGGAAAGGTCGTCGTAAGGATAGTGGCAGTCTTCTCTCTTCGGGTCCAGCGTTGCCACTGCAGGAGGAAGCTCTTCTCCAGGAAGATGGTGATCGCAGATGATGAAGTCTATGCCCTTGGTGGAGGCGTACTTGACAGCTTCTCCTTCCTTGATTCCGCAGTCCAGGGCAATTACAAGAGAGCACTTTCTTTCAGCGGCCCAGTCCACTCCGTAGAATGAAATGCCGTAACCCTCGTCATATCTGTCCGGGATGTAGTAGTCTATGTTGGCGGTGAGGCGTCTGAGGAAAGAAAATACCAGAGAAACTGCGGAAGTGCCGTCTACGTCATAGTCTCCGTAAACCAGAATCTTCTCCCCGCTCCTGACAGCCTTGTGAACCCTCTCAACGGCAGCCTCCATGTCCTTCATAAGGAACGGATCGTGCAGCATGGAAAGGGATGGATGGAAGAATTGGCGAACCTCGTCAGAGTTCTTTATTCCCCTCTGGACCAATAGATTGGCAAGGACCTCGTCAATTCCAAGATCCTGTACCAGCTGCCGGGTGTAAATAGGATTTCCCGGCTCCCTGACAATCCATTGTTTTTCCCTGCTCTTAACTACCATAATTATAGCCTAGGTTGCAAATTTAGTTAATATTTATCTCATAAAAAAATGTTACCTTTGCCCGGTAATATAAAAACCTATGGAACTTAATCTTAACGAACAGGAACAAAACAGAAGGCAGAGCCTTCA
>JAFZMA010000112.1 GCA_017551215.1 Bacteroidales bacterium
AGCATACGCTTCAGAGAAGAAACTCCTCAAGAACATTGTGCTCTTTGATGTTTACACCGGAGACAAGATTCCAGAGGGCAAGAAGCAGTATGCAATCAGCTTCTATCTGCAGGATCCTGAAAAGACCCTGACAGACAAGGCAGTAGATGCCATAATGGAGAAACTTCTCAGATTGTTCAAAGAGAGGTTTGGAGCAGAATTGAGATAAAAACAAAACATACATGAAAAGATTCTTTTTAGCTGTAATCTGCATACTGGCTATAGCTGGCTGCGGCCGGAACAAGAAACAGGCCTCAGATAATCCCGATGCAAATCCGGTTCAGACCATATCCTCTGAAAACAAGGCAGAAACAACTGCTGCAGAAGAGGTTAAACATGAATATCTCTCTCAGGACCTGGCAACATTTGACCTTTACGGGCAGGTTCAATCTGTTAGCTATAGTCAGGAACATGTTTATCCTGTGTCTGTAGAGTTTGATTCAGACGGTAAGCTGATTGCAATTCAAAGGATTGACAGCGAGGGTACTGCAGAGGAAGCTGTATATTCGCGTGATGCAAATGGCAGAATTGAATCTATCCGCTATGAGTCTGATAGCTCTTGGGAGACACTCCTCCGCTACGGAGATGGAGAGGGATTCCAGGCTCCGGTTGTGGTTACCAACTCTAACATGACGGGCAATTATACGGAAGAGACTTACCGTCGAAACGCAGATGGATATGTGACCAGTTTGAGCGTGGAAGAGTATATCCACTTTGAGAAAGTGGAAGACAATGATCCCCGTACCATTGAATTCTCGGATTATGACGAGAAGGGCAATTGGCAGAAATGCACTACAAAGTGGGGCGAGTATACTTCTGTCCTCACCCGCACCATTGCCTATTTCAAATAAACCGGGCGGACTACCAGTCCGTAAGCGCGTTGCATCATCCCTGTTTCCGGAGATGAATAATAGTTCTTTGAGAACTTTAGGACATTCGCAAAAGACGCTGATGTCCAAGAGGTCTGCTCTATTTTATTGGACCAATAGTATCCATAACTAGTATCTGTTTTAGCAGACTCCTTGTAATAGCCGCCTGTGAGTGGCATGAATATGAATTTGCTAGTATAACCTTCTATTATGCTGTGGAAACAATAGCCCCAGATTCCATCTGCGAATGATAGCATCATTTCAGTATTTGAAGCGTTAAGCAGATCCTTGAAATCGTTAAGGCTTGGCGTTCTCCAATCATCTCCAAGGCTTTTAGTTGCAGCATCGTCTTCCGGCAACAGAGAAGCAAGTCCGTCAACAATTCCCTGATCTGGGCGATCCGGGTCATATTTGGTTACCCATGAATAAGAACCGTAAGCATAATTGTCCCAAGAATAAGTTGTTTTAGTGGCAGTCTCAGCCCATGCGTAGAAGTTTCCAGCCTCTCCTGGGCGACTAGCTCCCAAGTTCTTGGTGGCCCAGCAGACGGAGTATCCATCACGGTCTATTCCCAGATCTACATAATCCGGCATTGCCTGGAGAGTGACATTTGTCTTGTAGTACTTCCCGTTTTCCAGTTTCACATTTTTGGCCGCTGTATAATACAGGCCGTCTGCTCCTTTTGCCAGAAAAAGGAATACAGCTTTCTTGTCTTCAAGATGGGACATTGCCACATAAACCGTGTTGGTCTCTGCATCGGGCTTTACTTCTATGAATTTATAATTGGCGCTGTAACCCGGCCTGACATAGGTTTTCAGGTTAGAGGAGAATATGGACACATTAGAAATGCTTCTGTTGAAAGTGAATTTTGTGATACTCACCTTGCTCTCGAAATTAACTTCTGTTTCGTTAAAAACCACATTTTCCCCATCTATGCTCTGTACCGTAACAGAGGCTTCAGCCATATCGTGATTCTTTGCAATGTTCGCAAGAGTTCCCTTCTGGGATGGAAGGTATAAATAGTCTTGACCTTTCTGAAGGTATCGCAGAGTATAGGTTTTTCCAACTGTCATTGTCTTTGTAATTGTTCCGGACAATGTGGTGTTTATTCCATCACTTTGGGCTGTCAAGCTTCCGTAATCGGAATTTGAATCACAAATATAGACTACATCTCCTGCTTCCCAGGAAGTATTGAGACTGCCGCCAACCTCGCTCAGTGCTTTGCTTTTAGCGTCACCACTGCCTTTTGTTGCATTGATGCTTGCCTTCCAAACTTTTGGAGATTCTATTTCTTCCTTTGCAGAATTAACTGGTTCGTCTTTCTGAAGACCAATACCGCTGCAAGCTGTGAAGGCAAGTATCACAGATACAGCATAAGCTAAAGTGATAATCTTTTTCATATCTCGTCCTCCCATGCATCGTCTTCATCAACATATACGTGAACAGAACCTCTAGTAGAGGCTGCCATTAACTCAGCCATTTCGATAATCATGACAGAAATGGCCGGCGTTACATACTCTTTTTTTCCCATATCCAAGATTTTTTGACTTAAGCAAATTTACAGATAGTTACAGGGTTCAGTCACATGCCCTGGCTTGTTTTTGACGAAGTGGCTCAATCTGTTGACGAAATGCTCTTTTTTCCGGATTAAAGCCGGCTGAAAAATTAAATCCATAAATTTGTAACCGATGAGATCTGGAGTACGATATTTTTTTCTTATTCTGTGCCTTGTGCACTGTTCCGGCATCTTTGGTGCCGTTGCTTTAGACAGCACACTGAGCTTCAGACGGTTTACTACGCTGGATGGTCTTCCTCAGATGCAGACAGAGACCATTTGGCAGGATTCCCGCGGGTATATCTATATAGGCACTCTATCTGGCTTTGTAAAATATGATGGCATCTCTCTGAAACCTTATCTTAAAGGCAGGAGGGAGAATATAGTTGCTTTCCAGGAAGTGGGCTCAGAGCTTCGTGCTCTTGGTTTTGTGAGACAATGGAGAATCAAAGGTTCAAGGGTAGTGCAGTCTCCAATAGATCCCGATGGAAACTTCCTTTTGAACAATCTGAATTCTACGGATTTGCCCAATGGCTATCTGCTGCTGGAAGACAGACAGGAGAAAGGAAGGGTGCTATGCTGTCTGGAACCGGGTGGAATGAGTCGGGTTCTGGATGCTCCGGTTTTGGATGCCATGACTCCGGACAAAAAGATTTTCGTAGATTCTTCTTTGATTTATGTGCCTACCCATGAAGGCCTTTACATCGCTGAGAAAGGAGAACTTAGGGGAATTTCAAAAAAGGATGATGTTTTTTCTTTGGTCAGGGTTGAAGACAAGCTGTTTGCACTTGCTTCTGACGGGGTTTATCTGGTGAGTGGAGACAGTCTCATCCTGCGTCTTGAATACCGCTTTGAGGCCCCAGATTACGGCTTGTCTGTAAGGAGGAACCGGAAAGGGCAGCTTGTAATTGCAGATACCCATAGCATCTATCTCTATGATGATGAAAAGGTTGAGATGAGTAAATTAGCCTCTGGTTTTAACTTGATAAGATGCCTGTTCATAGATAAATGGGATCGGTTGTGGCTGGCAACCTATCAGGGAACCTACTGTTTCTTTCATTGTGATTTTGTTAATTATCGGTTGAAAGACGGAAACGATATTGTCAGGGCATTGGCTGTGAGCGGTAATCATCTTGTTCTGGGGACTCTTAACGGAAAGGCTATATCAGATGGAAAGGTGCTGGATTCACTTGACGGTAACTTTTATTATCCGGGAGCGGCAGTTATTGATGGCAAAGCCTATCTGTCCGGAAATGGAGATATAGCCTGTGTATACGGAGGCTCATTCAAGTGGCTTCATCTTCCCAATGACAGTTACAGGTTTGTGAGTTCTCTGGACAGTATTCTTATCATAGGAACCAGAAACAGTTTACTTGCCTATAATCCTGCCGATTGCAGACTTGATACACTGGCAACTGAAATGGCACACCCATGGAATGCCGTATCTGACGGGATGGGAAAACTCTGGGTGAGCTGCAACTCAGGACTTTACTGCCTTATCAGTTTTGATGTCGGGAACTACCCATTTGTCAAAACCAAAAACACTTCTGGAAGTCAGGTAATTACGGCAATGGCTTCCAACAGCAACGGATTGCTCTGCTATGCCATTGCTGATTCTCTGTTTTGCACAAGCGGTATAAATCAGAGGTGGATGAAAGAATTGTCGCCTGTTCTCTCTGGACATGAAATACGCTCTGTACACATCTCTGGCTGCAAGTACCTCATAGCCGCGGCTATAGACGGGCTGATGGTTTGTCACATCAGCGATTCTGGAGAGGCAAGTGATGTTCATTGGTTTGATTCCACTAACGGATTCACCATGATAGAACCTATGTTGGGGCCGATGGCTGAAACAGAAAATGGTACTGTTTATCTGGCTGGAGTTGAGGGAATGACATCTTTCAATCCAGAATTTTTGCTCAGCGATAATCAGCATTCGACAATTGTGGAGGCCCCTGTTCCGTTTTGGAGACGATGGTGGTTTGTGCTTTTGGCTGCGGTCTTAATCTTGACATTGATATGGAGGTTATCTCAATTGTTCCATCAGCAAAGGACAAGAAAGAGAATGGCGTTTCTGGAAAGGGAAAAAATGCAGAAAGACCTTCAACTCCAGGCTGTACGCTTGAAGGCTATCCCTCATTTTCATTCTAATGTAATTGCAGGAATAGAGTTTTTTGTGCTTAATAAATCATCAGATGAAGCTTCTCATTATCTGAAACTCTACTCTGATTTTACTAATAAGACACTGTCTGAAATTGACAGGCCGTCCAGATCCATTGCAGAAGAAGTTGATTATGTGCGTAATTATTTGGAACTGGAAAAGTTGCGTTTTGGAGAACGCCTTCAGTACATTATTTCTGTGGCTCCCGGCGTAAATCAGGAACAGAGGGTTCCCAACATGTTGCTTCATACTTACTGCCAAAATGCGGTAAAACATGGTATTTCTTCCAAAGCGGGAGTAGGGGAAATAGATGTGAGAATTGTCAACAAAACTATAGATGGCACAGGCTATGTTTTGCTTTCAGTGAGCGACAATGGGGTAGGACGCTCAGAGGCCGCACGCTCCGGAGGTTTTTCTACAAAACAGGGGCTCAAGATTCTGGGCCAGCAGATAGAACTTTACAATCAGATAAACCGACATCATATAATCCAGTCTGTAACAGACTTGACAGACAGTATGGGTATGCCATCGGGAACACGTTTTGAGGTATTTATACCAGAAGATTACAAGTGCTGAAAAAGATATGAAAAAGCTTAGAACAATTGTCGTTGAGGATGAACGTCTGCCTATGCTGTCACTTCTGAAAAAGCTGGAGGACTACTCAGATATGATTGAGGTGGTGGATTCCTGTCAGACATACAATGCTGCCAGGCAAAGTATTATACGTTTAACTCCAGACCTGCTTTTTCTGGATATTCAGCTCGATGGCTCCGACTCTCTTGAGCTTTTGGATGAACTTAGGCAAATCATAGACCTTCCTTACATTATCTTCACAACTGCATTTACAGACAGCGAATATTTGTTAAGCGCTATAAAATTTTCCGCTGTTGACTATCTTGTAAAACCCATTGGGAAAGTTGAACTTGCAAAGGCCATAGCCAAAGCTGTAAAAAGGGCTGAAGATTTTCGGACTAGGGAAACGGAGTTTGAAAGGCTGAGTTTCAAGGCCGTAAACTCCAAATTGTTCTTAAGACCAGACGATATTGCATGGTTCAAGGCAGACGGGAACTATTCCACTATTGTCACATTTGACGGGAAAGATATGATTCTGGAAAGTATGCTGTCTTTGGAGATGAGATTGCCGAGCAACATTTTCAAGCGGCTAGACCGCAGCACGATTGTCAACATCCGTAAAGTATATCGCCTTAATCAGCAAAAGCGCATTTGCTATTTCCGTTCAGATAACACCGGACAGAGCGAGCTTGAACTGGAACTCTCTAAAAGCGGTGCAGAGACACTTCTGAGGTATCTTTAATTTGATTACCTTTGGGAAGAAACAAAGTTAGTAGGCATATTATGAAAATCCAGTCTTTATTTCTGTCAATCATAGCAGTCTTTCTTTCTGCGGCTTTCTTGTTATATGGTTGCAGCGGTTCCTCCAATGACAGTCAAGCCAGCGAAGCCACGAGTTATGTTGTAGTGGCGTATATCAGTGGCGGGGAGGGGAAACCTCTTCCGGATTTTGACAAGGTCACTCATCTGGATTATGCGTTCGGTAGGGTGGGTGAGGGTTTCAACAGCGTTGATATTGAGAATCCTGCAAGGCTCAGGCAAATCGCCGAACTGAAAAACGAGTACAACAGCTCACATTCCAGGCAGGTGAAAATGCAGCTGTCCATTGGCGGATGGGGGAGCGGAAGGTTCAGCGAGATGGTGGCCGATTCAGCTCTGAGGCATGCGTTTGTGGCTGACTGCAAGAGAATTGTGGATGAGTATGGGATAGACGGGATAGATTTGGACTGGGAATATCCTTCCAGCGGAGTTGCCGGGATTTCTTCTTCTGAAAATGACATAGACAACTTCACTCTCTGGGTGAAAGAGCTGAGGGAAGCGTTGGGGGAGGACAGGCTTCTTACGATAGCCACCATATCCACAGCAAGATTTATAGACTTCAAGGCTGTAGATCCTTACATAGATTTCTACAACATAATGAGTTACGATATGGCCGTAGCTCCATTTCACCATGCTCCGCTGAAGAGGTTTGAGGTAGAGTTGCTGAGAGACAGCCTGATGGGAAATCTTAAGATGGGATTCGGTTTTCTGGATTATCCGTCAGATTCCGTTGTTGCCCAGCAGTATGGCCAGATGTATCAGACTCCTGTGATTCTTAACGCTGATTATTTCAGGCAGTTTGCCTCAAAGTTGAGCGAAGGGGAAACTCCTAAGGAGAGCCCAGTTGCAGGTCAGTGCACCACTGAAGAGGCTGTAATGATGCATATTGCGGCCGGCCTGGATCCAAAGAAACTCACTCTTGGTATGCCTTTCTACGGAAAATCCGGAGGCGATGCCAACTATCCTTTCCAGAGGCAGTTTGAAGAGACCGGAGAGCCGGGAGAAGGCTATTCCGTTGAATGGGACGAGATTGCTCAGGTTCCATATATTGCCGATTCTACCGGCAAACTGGTATTCGGCTTTGAAAACGAACGGTCTATCCGCAGCAAATGCGTCTTTGCAAAAGAACACGGCCTTAAGGGAGCCATGTACTGGGAGTACTGCATAGATGCCGGCCGCCCGGAATCATTCCGTGGCAGGCTCATCAATTCTGTCGCAGAGGAAATGCTTAATCAATAGAACTTTACAGGCTTGCCTTCAAGAGAGGTGAGGACTTTGTTGGCAAGGCTGCTGGCTCCTATACGGAAGTATTTTGGGGCAAGGTTTTCTTTTCCAAGAGTCTTTTCCACAATAGTCAGATACAGGATTGCGTCCTCTGAGGAGGAAACGCCTCCGGCCGGCTTGAATCCCCTGCGCTTACCTGTCTTCTCCATAAAGGCTTTCAGGCACTTGCACATGACTAGGGCGGCAATCGGAGTAGCGGTTGGCTCCTGTTTTCCGGTTGAAGTCTTGATGAAGTCCGCGTCTTCCTCCAGAGCAAGGAGAGAAGCCTCTGCAATAGCCTCAACGCCTTCCTGAAGGGTAGGGTAGCCTGTCTGCAATGCCCCGCTTTCCAGTATGACTTTCAGAGTCTTGCCCTCTGTCACTTTCCTCAGCGACGCAATTTCCTTCCTGGTTTCTTCCAGATTTCCGGCTACAAATGAATTGTGAGGAAGCACAATGTCTATCTCCGTGGCACCGTCCTCAACAGCGTGCCTTGTCTCCAGTAACTTGACGTCCAGAAAACTCTGGGATGACGGGAAGCAGCCGCTTACGGTTGTGATACCAACTCCCTCTTCCTTGAGAGTTTCCTTTACGGTCTTGGCAAAGTTAGGATATACGCAGATGGAAGCCGGAAGCGGATACTGCGGATAAACTGCCTTGAACCCGTTCACCTTGTCTGTAAACTTTGCTATGAACTCAGGTGTGTCGGAGGTGTGAAGGCTTGTCAGGTCTATCGCTCCCAATGCAATTTTCAGATTCTCCGCATTCATGTTTGCAGACGCTTCTTCCTTAATTTTAAGGACTTCTGCCTCAAGCTCTTCTGCGTTTATCTTCAGATTGTACTTTTTGATCAGTTCTTTCATATCCGTATGTTTTTAAAAATTTCTCTGTTTGCTGTCCATAATGATAGTTACCGGGCCGTCGTTCAGAAGCTCCACTTTCATGTCCGCTCCGAAAACTCCGGTGGATACCGTTCTTTTTCCTTTGGACGGATCCGCGTTCAGAGCCTCTTCTGTCTTGCGCACGAATTCCTCGTAAAGAGGAACGGAAATCTCCGGCCGGGCTGCCTTGATGTATGAAGGACGGTTCCCCTTGTATGTGGAGGCCATAAGGGTGAACTGGCTGACAACCAGGATGTCTCCGCCGTCATCCAGCACAGAGACGTTCATGACTCCGTTCTGGTCGTCGAATATTCTTAGATTGGTGATTTTCTTTACAAGATATGCAATGTCTTCTTCCGTGTCTTCTTCTCCTACGCCAAGAAGCACCAGCATTC
>JAFZMA010000113.1 GCA_017551215.1 Bacteroidales bacterium
CTTGATTTCAGGCACACTTTCGCAGTTGAAGCTGAAGATTCCGGCCTTGAGTGCTGTCTTTATCTCGGCGTCGCTCTTTCCAACTCCGGCATAGACAATCTTGGAAGGGGCAAAACCGTTCTTGATAGCGATTTTTACTTCGTTTCCGCTCACGCAGTCTGCTCCCAGTCCGGCCTTCTGTATGGTCTGGAGAATCTTAGGCTCCGCATTGGCTTTAACGGCGTAATGAGCATTGTAGCCGTATTTCTTTGTGTATGAAGTATAAACCTTCAAAGTCTCCTTCAGGAGAGCCATGTCATAATAATAGAAAGGTGTACGGATGCTTCCGAATGCCTCGATTGCCTGTTTTGTTATCATTTGTCAAACGTTTTTGTTCTTTTCAGAGTGGATGCAAATCTAATCATTTTTTCATTAAATTTGTGTGATTGATTTACCTGTAGACATTAACATTAATAATTTAAAATATCTGAGATTATGGCAAAAGGACCTATCACTCAATTCATTGATCATCATTACCGTCATTTTAACTCTGCAGCTATGGTGGATGCCATCAAGGCATATGAGCAGCTTCTGGCAGAGGGCGGAAAGATGATGCTTGCAATGGCCGGCGCAATGAGTACGGCTGAACTTGGACTTTCTCTGGCGGAAATGATACGTCAGGACAAGTTCGCTATTGTATGCTGCTCCGCAAACAATCTGGAAGAGGATATCATGAACCTGGTGGCACACTCTCATTACAAGAGAGTGCCTAACTACAGGGATTTGACTCCTGAAATGGAGCAGGATCTTCTTGACCATCACCTGAACCGTGTCACCGATACCTGTATCCCGGAGGAAGAGGCATTCAGGAGGCTTGAGGACCATCTGGTTGACGCATGGAAAGATTCCGCTGCAAAGGGAGAGAGACTCTTCCCTTACGAGTTCATGTACAAGGTAATCCGCAGCGGCGTTCTTGAGCAGTATTATGAGATAGATCCGAAAGACAGCTGGGTACTGGCTGCCTGCGAGAAGAATATCCCTATCATAGTTCCTGCCTGGGAAGACTCCACAACCGGAAATATCTTCACCGCTCACTGCATCAGGGGAGAATTTGACGTTCATCTGGTTAAGGGCGGAATTGAGACTATGATGCATCTTGTAGATTGGTACAAGGCCAATAACCGTCCGGGCATTGACCGCGGAACCGGATTCTTCCAGATTGGAGGCGGTACCGCAGGAGACTTCCCTATTTGCTGCGTTCCTATGATGGAACAGGACCTGCAGTGGCATGGAACAATGCTGTGGCAGTATTTCTGCCAGATTTCAGACTCCACAACCTCCTACGGTTCATATTCCGGAGCTGTTCCTAATGAGAAGATAACCTGGGGAAAACTCTCTCCTGAGTGCCCTAAGTTCATCGTAGAAAGCGATGCAACTATCGTGGCTCCTCTGATGTTCGCCCACATACTCGGCTGGTAATGAAAAGGGTTTTCATACTCGCCATTGCCGCTCTGGCTTTTGCTTCCTGCAACAATGCCAAGCATGATGGCGGTGCTCCGGCAAAGGACAATATCGCTGAGCCTGCTTCTAATGAGGCGGTTGTTGCAAAGAAGGATGCTCCTGTGGGATGCCGTTCATACTTTGATGTTTACGGTCCTGTAAAGACTCTTCAGTACGAGTTTGCTAACGGTTCCAAGGGAAAACTTCTTGAGTTCGACGAGAAGGGCATGGAAAAAGGCATGCTCGCCTCGGACAGGGAGTTTCTTGAACTGAACAGTCTTCCTGAATCTGAATCCACCATAAAGGTTGATGAGGAAGGCAAACTCGTTTCATTTGGAATAGAAGGATTTGTGGAACTGAAGTACAATGGAATCTATGTTGAACAGAAGATAGAGCATCCCACTGATTTGGGCCCGGCATATTCTCCCGAGTATTTCGTTTACGACAGTAATGGAGACCGTATAGCACGGTTCTTTGCAAAGCTTGAGGCAGAAAGTCTTATAGACAAGTATAAGGATAACGAGTCTCTCATGTTGTGTGACCCTGATATTCTTAATTGTGTCTTTGACAGGTACGTCATAACCAAGCGGGACAAGATGGGCAACTGGACAGAAAGGACCGCATACGACAATCAGGTTGCTCCGGGTCAGGGAGAGTATGGATTAACTACCCTTAAAAGAATAATAACCTATTACGAATAACGTTATGAAGAAATTGATGTTCCTGCTCTGTGCAGCATTGATGATTGCCTTTTCCTGTAACCGGAATCCAAAGGACACCGGAGAAGTAATCGGAGAGGATTCCCTTGGCGTTGCCGCTCCTATGGATCTCCAGACTCAGGAGTACATAGAGGGCCGTGTTTCTGATATGTACAATTACGCCATCAAAACTGTAATGTTTGATGCGGACAAGAAGTTCTTTACCCCTGATTTCTACGCTCTTCAGGAAAAAGTTCTTGAAAAGCAGGAGAAAACCGGAGACCTCTACATAGACCACGACCACTGGATTATGGGTCAGGACAGCCAGAATCCAAGCTTCGAATTTGTCAAGGCAGAAGAAATAGGCCCTCACTATGCAAAGGCATTCGTGAAGGTCAAGGCGTTTGAAGATCAGGAA
>JAFZMA010000007.1 GCA_017551215.1 Bacteroidales bacterium
CTTTACATGGCTTGCGGTATCAGCGGCGCTATCCAGCACCTTGCAGGTATGGAGGAGAGTGATTTCATCATCGCCATCAACAAGGACAAGTTTGCTCCTATCTTCAATGTCGCCGATGTAGGTATAGTAGGTGATGTTCACAAGATCATCCCTATGCTTACCGAAAAGCTCTCCAAGATGATTGTAAAGAAGTAGTGGCGCTTAAATAGCTGATTGTAAGCTATTTGTTAAAATACCCTCCGGTCAAAAGACGGGAGGGTATTTCTTTAATTTCTTGGCAATCAGGGGTATATCCGCCACCTGCTATTCCTTAACCCACAGATAAGTTCCTTCTCCGCACTCTTTAACCAGGCGGAGCATATATTCTTCAGCGATGGCTATGCAGCCTGCTGTGCTGTCGTCACCTGGATAATCGCAATGGATGAATATTGCAAAGCCTTTTCCGTATACTACAGGATTGGTATTGAAATCAATGGCCATTGCATATTTGTAGGACACCTTGTAGCGGAAGAGGTATTCGCTGTGTTTCATATCCCGTGTTCCAGGTTCTACCTCCACCCAGGTATTGTAGTCTTCCTTTTCTCCGGACCAGTAGGTTGTCTTGTTGATTTGCCTGTAAGTCATCGCGGAGCCAGGATCCGGCGCATTCCCAAATGAATACAGCACTTTAAACAGCCCGATAGGGGTGGTTCCGTCTCCATCATGCCGGTCTGCATTGAGCCCGTTGCGCCCGTAATAGCAAGGCGCTTCAAAGGCTTTCTCCCAGCCACAGCACTCCTTCCCTTCCTTGCAATCTTTCCTGTTCCACAGACTCAACTTGTGGTCCTGAACCAGAATCACCTGTTTAACATCTTTAGGAAGGGTCTTTAACTCCTTCACTCTCTCAGTGTCCTTATCTTGGCAAAAACTCATGGCCACAAGGCAAATAACAGCAAAAATCAGTCTCATACTCCAAAGTTAATAAAAACAATGAAAAACGGGCAGACTAATCTACCCGTTTTTCATTGCTATCAGCTATCACCGGCCTAGTCCTGGGAGAACTCCTTGATTATCTTCTTGATATCAGCGGGGTTGAGGTGGCCGTAAACCTTTTCTCCAACCATTGCTACAGGAGCAAGTCCACAGGCACCAACGCACCTGAGGCAGTCAAGGGAGAAGCGGCCGTCTTCCGTAGTTTCTCCAACATCTATGCCCAGAGTCCTCTTGAACTCTTCCAGAATTTTCTCGGAACCCCTTACATAGCAGGCAGTTCCAAGGCAGACAGAAACAGGGTGCTTGCCTTTTGGAACCATGGTGAAGAAGGCGTAGAAGGTAACCACTCCGTAAACCCTGCTTACAGGAATGTTGAGTTTCTCGGCGATGATGGCCTGCACTTCCATTGGAAGGTAGCCAACAGTATGCTGGGACTCGTGAAGTATGTTGATAAGCTCTCCCGGCTTGTTTCCGAATTTGTCACAGATAGCCCTAATCTTTTCAACGACAGAGTTGCACAATTTTTCCATATCTATTCAGTTTTAGGCTAGTACTTGATTGTTTTGTCTGAGTAATGGGTGTGGAGAAGGGCATGGGCCTTTTCGCTGAGAGGCTTGCCGAAATACTTCTCGTACATCTCTATAATGCTCTTGTTCTCATGGCTTTTGCGCAGAGGCATGTTCTTGTCTTCCTCGTAGATTGCCTTCTGGCGTGCCTTGATAACCTCGAAGTCTCCGTGATGGAGAGGCTGTCCGCCGCCGCCGATACAGCCGCCAGGGCAGGCCATGATTTCAATAACATGGTACTTGCACTTGCCGGCCCTTATCTCTTCCATGAGCTTGCGGGCGTTACCAAGACCGTAGGCAATGGCAACGTTGAGGGCAAAGCCGTTGAAATCTATGGTTGCGGTCCTGAGGCTGTCTATGCCTCTGACTTCAGTGAAGTCTATCTTAGGAAGAGTCTTGCCTGTGTAGAGCTCGTAAGCGGTTCTGAGGGCTGCCTCCAGCACGCCTCCGGTAGAACCGAAGATGGCTGCCGCGCCGGTGCTTTCTCCGAGAGGATTGTCGAACTCCATGTGAGGCAAGGTCTCGAAGTTGATGTTAGACCTGCGGATGAGGGTTGCCAGCTCACGGGTGGTGATGGAATAATCCACATCCGGATTTCCGTTAGTGGAGAATTCCGGCCTCTGGCACTCGAATTTCTTTGCAAGACAAGGCATTACGGAAACTACAACCAGTTTCTCGCGTGGGATGTTCATCTTCTCTGCCCAATAGTTCTTGGCAATGGCACC
>JAFZMA010000114.1 GCA_017551215.1 Bacteroidales bacterium
CCTCCTGGCTTAGCTACGATAATATTTGCCGGCTTTATGTCTGAATGGACGATTCCCTCTGAATGAAGATAAGCAACAGCCTCGGCGATTTCATTGAACAGGCGTGAAACGTCTCTTTTCCCCAAAGACTTGCTCGCTATCAGTTCCTCAAGCGTCTGTCCATCCACATATTCTTCTATAAGGAAAGGTCCTTCCTCATCCACTCCCTTGTCAAAGTATCTCACAATCCCGGAATGATTAAGTCCTATTCCAAGGTCAAATTCCCTTTCAAGAGCAGCAACATACTGGGGATTTGACCTAAAATCCGGTTTGAGTCTCTTCAAAAGAAACCATTTCCCCCATTTCTGGAATTTATATGTCAGACAAGTGGCTCCAGATGACACGAGTTCAATTCCAGCAGGCTTGACAGAACTAATTATAAAACTTGAATTATCTTCCATCCGAGAAAACTACTGAGTTTTACCTTCCTTAATGTCAGAAACATTTCCAAGAATGTCAACAGATGTCAATCCGCCCGTTTTGCCGGCCACAAACATTCCCATTTCCTTTTCTGCTCGAACAACAGACTCGGCCACAAGAGGATAACCTTCACAAAGCATACTGATTTTGATTACATCTCCCTGTCTGAGCTTGCTGCCGGAAGATGCGGATATCTGAAATCTTCCGTCTCCTAGGCAAATCATAGTCACAGACCTCCCCGGATTATAGGAAAACTCCACTACTGTTCCTTTCTCCATTCTTTTGCAATCCACCTCCTTGCACCCGGAAGAATCCAATTTGAAACTTGAATTCCCCTCCTTAGACATCCACATCTGCAGGAGCGCCCAGTTGTCAAATCCCACATACCTGGCCAGCAAGTCCAATGTAGAAACTCTAGGCTCAACCTCTGGTCCTATGAAACCGAATAGTCTTTTTAGTGTATTGACACTCACCTGTCCTGCAGCCTTTTCAAGAATGCTCTGGGAAAGAGCCTCATAATCTCCCGAATACTGGAGCTTATGTCCGAATGTGCTCTCGGTGAGCCTTTTATACTGTTCAGAAAGAATCATAACCAATCGCCAAAGACATTTGTCATATTAACCGCAATTTATGGATAAAAACAAAAAAGACAAAACCGAACCGGCTGTTATGGACGAAATGGATGATATATTTCTCAGCGATATCACCTGCAGACACTAGATTTGTTCCAAACTAAAATAAAAGGCGGAGATGCCACTGCAATCTATTGCGTTGCAATGCTCTGCCACAATACTCCCCACCTGTTGAGAGTAAAAGAAAAATGTTTATATTTGTATTGTTGAGGTGGCAATTGTTCCACATATTCAAATGCCAGGAACCACTTCAAAACCTCAGCAAACATATTGTAGAAAGTGTACGCTTTCTCCTTGTACGGAAATCTGGTAAATTTTCATTGGAACGAGGAAGGCAAGCACTCTATGTCAGGTATGAACACGCTGGGCTTCGGTCCTGCTCTTCATACGGGTGTGGAGTATTGTTTTTATCCGTTCCAGGGCTTACCAGAGCCTCCGTACAGATAAAGCAAGGCTCCACACTTTTTTGTTTAAATCTTTTAATCACCCTTGGAGTCTGGAGATTGATTATTTAATGAATTATGACTTGGACTAAAGAAATGGTTCTAAAAAAGTTAGAGGGATCCAGATTGTATAACGACTTTATAAAAGGTGACAAAGGAGAATAATGTAGTGTAGAACTTCTCTTAAGAAAATAAATTTCCACTCTTTCTCAATTGTATTCGAATAAGTCCTTTATATAAGCACAGGTATCCTAGAAAACATAATTAACAAACCGCAACTTTACTCCTTGGGAAAATTGTCTTTGGATAACAATAAATACTACATGAAAAAAATACTATTTGCATTAATTGCCACATTTGTATTATCTTGTGGAATTTCTAACAGAGTTGAGCCATTCAAAAACATTGAAGATAATTCCACAGAATTTATCGGTATTGGTCGTGGAGAAAGCATGTCTTACAACGCGGCCAAACAGTTAGCAGAGAACGCAGCCCGGGCGGAAATTTCCACCAAGATAGAGTCCCGCGTCCAATCGTTTACTGAAGAGTATTCCGGCGAGTTCAGTACCGTCAAAGGGAAGAAAAAAGGGAAGCCTCAACAGGAGAACATCAATGAAACCTACTCTTCAACTCGCGCTGACAATACTTTTTATTCTTATACCAAAGACCATAAAGTAATTAAGCAAGGCAATAAGTATATCTATTGGGTATTAATGGCCTCTCCAAAGAACAAGACTGCCGAAGATATTATCTCTGGGTCCGCCCTTAAGAATATGGATGAGGGTACAAGAGAGGTTATCTCCAAGCATAGGGATGATTTTATCCGTAGAATGACCAACTAATATGAAAAAGATTATTCTCTTTGTTCTTATTGCTCTCCTTGCTCTCCCTGGGTATGGTCAGATTACCTGCGACACCTCAGCGAAGCATATAGAGTACCTGAAAGCCAAGGTAGGAAATAATAAGTTCAAGAAAGTCGTTCCGCCCAAAGCACCGACAAACTATTCCGATGCAGCAGGGGAGCTTTATATCATAGAGAAAGTCTTGTTTGCCGTAAAGCATATCTCTCCGGGGATAGTCCTTGAAGGGCATGGTGTGGGGAATAACGCAAGGGAGAGTGTAGGGGCGGCACTCCAAGATATAGGGCTTTCAGTCCTTACTAGGGTAAATGTGCAGATTACCACTACCAACTCCAACGGCAAGGAGAGCATTTCTTCCCGGACAGTGACTACCTCCGACTTCTTTCTTCCGGAAGGGGTGACCACCGTCTTTACCGAAAGATTAGGCAAGAACAACTATTTCTCCAAGGTCACCATAGATGTGAGCGCTTACCTTATCGGCATAGAGGAAAAGTTAGCAAGACTTGATGTGAGTATTGCCGAGGCTTTATATATTAGCAGACATAATATGACCTGGAATAATGCGAATATACTTGCCTTCCTTAATGGAGAGAGTTTCGCACAATATAAACTCTGGGATAACCCACTCTCCCGGCGATATGATAATAAGATTAATGAGAAATTAAAACTTGTAGTCCGTTTCTCCTATCCCGAAGCGGAGGTAATGTATGTCACCCTTGAAAAGACCTTGCTTGACCGGCGGTTGCCAAAAGTGTTCCCTTTCTCCCTAGAAGAGTATTGGAAGTACAAGGGGGCGGTGGATGAAACTAATCTTAAGGCCCAGGGTTGGACATTTGCAAAATAACTAATAGTATTATTCAATTATGAAAAAAATCCATTTTTACTTACTAGTGACTTTTATTCTTACGCTTTTTGTCGGATGTACTGATAAAAAGACAACAAAGGATGCCTATTTCTCAAGCGAGGATGATCCAATATTCAGAATAGTAAAAGATCTTTGTTCAAACTTTGATGTTAAGGAGAATTCGATATTTAAACCTGAACACTATTCAGATTGTATAGTAACTCTTGGAATGGAACCCAAAAGACATTTGACAACATCTGTTAAATCCGTCTATACTTCAACAAATAAAGTTTTGTACAGAAGGAGTCTATCTAAGATTAATAGCAAACAATATAAAGCCTCATTTAAGTGTTATAATTCTACTGACAATTATATTATTGCACAGTTTTCCGGTGTCTTTCATACTATAGACGGATTTGATAATGATAATAATAGCGAAGAATTGTCCAGGATTGATTGGAACAATTTAGGGTATTATGAAAGCTTAAACCGTTATAGCAATGTCTTTAATGAGATAGTAAGCGGCAATCTTTATTTATACGTAAAAAACGATGGTGTAAGAAAGCCTCATATTTCATGTACAGTAGAAATATTAGAGAATCAAGTTATTGTTACCTATTATTGGGCTTCTGGTCAGAAAAAACTAGTTAAAGAATACAATCGGGATAATAAGGAGATAAAACGCGCCTTAAATTACAATGATGATGGTTCCCGTGGTAACCCTATGGAAATAGCATTTTTAACAAATGACCGTTGGATCGGTTTTTCTAGCAATCTTTATAATACCAAGACTAGGGATAAGATTTATCTTATACTGAGAGCAGAAAAAGAAGACTGGCGTTTCGGAAAAGTTTTTGTTTGTGAATCCAGCAGTCGTTGTAGTAGCGATTATATATATTCTAGCAAAGGTGAATATGTAATAGATTCTTCTAAACATATTAGATTATATAAAATGAAAAATGGACGCGGACAATATTCAGATTATAAATTATCAATAGAGGGAGATAGTATTATCACGATTACGGGAACATATAATAATATTTATTCTTCGAGTTTTATATCTGATTTAAATATGAAAGACAAAAAATGGTTTAAAGGTAGTTTAAGTTCCAAGTATAACATGTAAGAGCCATGAAGAACAATTACTTCTGTTACTTAAAGGTGCATATTATAGCATTGACATCAGTTGCCATTTGCTCCTTCTTAACCTTTTGTGTGAATCATCCCAAACAGAAAGATAGTTCCACGTATTTTCCTATAGAAAAGTATTTTCCTATAGAAAACTCTGACTCTGTCCCTATGGCTGCTCAGGCAGAACAGGTTGTAGATAACACATCGTTTCCAGATGAATCTTCAAGCATAAAAGAAGAGATTACACCTCTTGTTCCTGTGCCAGAAGCCGTTGACCTAGGCCTATCAGTAAAATGGGGGTCTCATAATGTGGGAGCATCTCATCCTGAAGATTATGGAGATTATTATGCTTGGGGAGAAATTGATAAAAAGTATGAATACTCTTGGAAAACCTATAAATGGTGTGACGGCGCATTTAATAAGTTGACTAAATACAATTCAGATTACAGATACGGATATACAGATTATTATACAAAAGGATTAGAGTTGTCAGATGATGTTGCTCACGTCAAACTTGGCGGGAAATGGCGTATGCCGACAGATACTGAGATTTCTGAACTTCTTAAGCAATGTAAATGGACATGGACAAGTATTAACAACGTTAATGGCTATTTGCTCACCAGTAAATCTAACGGTAATAGTATCTTTCTCCCAGCCGGAGGCATCAAAGAGAACGCAAGTACGAATGATAAAAAAATCAGTGGCTATTACTGGTCTTCATCTCAAGTTGTCGGATTTCCTTATGAAGCATTTTGTTTATATATTCTGTCTCCAAAGTATACCCATAAGGGTGTGAATGCAACATCGGGGCATCCAACTTGGAGTACATTGAATCGTTACTTAGGTTCTACTATCCGTCCTGTCTTTACCGAATAATCTACAATTTATGACAAACCATACTTATTTCATTAAGACTATCCATATTAGTATTTATTAAAGTCATCATTATGCGTAAAACCGTCAAACATAATACCATCTATTACCGAGGTTTGCTTAATACTTTATTATTTGTGTTGTTATTCCCTATGATTATTACCTCATGTAAAGGACTGTCAAAGGAAGAAAAAGAACGAAGAGCTTATTTAAAAGAAATAGAGAAGCAAGAAAGAGCTTACTTAAAAGAAAAAGAGAAACAAGAAAAAGCTAACTTAAAAGACATTCATTTGAACTATAATGAAAGTACTTTATTTCTATGTCAGGGAGAAATGCTCCCTATTATTGCAACTTTAGAACCTTTTGAACAGGGGAAACCAATTCTTGACACTACCATTATCTGGGAATCTGATGACCCATCAATTGCTAATCTATCATTTGATGAGGGATCTCAAAATTTTATCAAAGCCAACAAAGAGGGGAGTACCTATATTGAGATAAAAGTAGTAGGCAAACATGGTCCCAAACAAGGAGTTAGAGGCCCTCGATTATTTGTAAGAATTACCGAAGACCCTATTGATTTAGGACTTTCTGTAAAGTGGGCTTCAAAAAATCTAGATGCAAAAAATAACACTGATATAGGAAGGCGGGTTTCCTGGGGAAATCAGTTTGGAGGAGGAAGCGACAAGGACACTAAGTATTGTATTGTTGAGAAAGGTATAGGAATTAGAAGATATTCAAAATACAATGAAGATGATAGACTAGGCACATTAGAAAAGGCAGATGACGCCGCTTTCCGAACCCTTGGCGGAAACTGGAGAATGCCAACCGTATATGAATTCCAAGAACTAATAGATAACTGCAATTGGAAATATGACAATTATAATAAAGGATGGTGGGCCACTAGTCGTATTACAGGTAATAGTATCTTTTTCCCACAAAGCGGACAGTTTGTAAAAGGATATAAAGAAGACTATCTCTATGATAGTAATTGTTCTTTTTGCTGGACGGCCTCTCGAAGTAGCGCTTCTTCACTTGCTCACGCTTTTGAGGTTTCTAATAATTTTAGAGCTTGGATTATAGGAGTGGAAAGATATTATGCAATTCCTATCCGCCCTGTTTATGATTCTCGTTTAAAAAATACAAATAATAATGATAATAACGCAACACATAACCATAATCTAGGAAACAACATTCCAGGACAATACAACACTTCAGACCCCCAAACCTTTGGATTGATGGGAGCTGTGAAGGAAGTAACTATAGATGGTTATGATGAATATATTCCTTCTTTAAAATTCGATGAATTAGGTCGTATCATCAAGTGGAAGGAATGGGAAGGATCATATAACTCTAATGGGAAACTCATTGAAAAAGTAGAATATGATGGGGAAACAATTTCAAGAAGCCTGTCAAAGGATTACAAAGGACGTATCTGTTCGATAAATAGCGATGCTCCGTATGATTTGGGGTTTATTGTAGGTTCTTCTTTTAAATTCGATAACGAGGATCGGATTATACATGAAAAAGGATATGTAGCTGATGATTACTTTGAAATAGATTATTCATATGATGGCAATAATAAATACCCTTCAAGAATTGAAGTATCTGGAGGGTATGAATCCGTTAGTTATATAAAAACAGATCGTTATTCATATAAATCTTTTGACGAAATTGGAAACTGGACGGAATGTGAAGTGATTTCGAATTATACAAGTATATCACATGAGCCCGGGTGTCCTGAAGAAAAATCAACAAGCAATAGCAAAAAAACAATTAAGCGCAAAATACTGTATTATTAAAGTCTAAGGCTTCTGCTCCAGACTATACGGCATTATCCATTATTTTCGGGAAGACTATCGCTGAGGAAGGATTACCCAATTAACATTTTGTTAATTACATTTTGTTAATTATATTTGCAGAAAACAAATGGCTATGTTAGAGAATCCTTTTATACTGGAGCCGTATAGGTCAAAAGAGTTGTTCTGCGACAGAGAGACTGAAACTCAGGCTATTATTCAATACCTGACCAATGGGAGGAATATAACCCTCATCTCTCCAAGGAGGCTGGGTAAGACGGGGCTTATACTCCGAATTTTCGATGAGATTAAGTCAAAAGGGATACCTTTTGAAACAGTTTATGCGGATATTAGCGACACAAATTCCTTAACAGAGTTTATAACTGTCCTGTCAAACGCCATCGTCAGCAAGCTGGGGAAAAAGAGTAAAATAGCATCATTTTTCAAGTTCTTGCAGAGTGTGCGGCCTCTGCTTGGCTTTGATCCTCTGTCAGGGTCTCCGCAGGTATCAATCACCTTTGCTTCTGAAAGTCAGAAACAGAGTACTCTCGCGGAATTGTTGAACTACCTTGAAAATTATCCAAGTATGGTAGTAGTGGCCATCGATGAATTTCAGCAGATAAGGGAATATGAAGGAGTCAACATGGAAGCACTTCTGAGGAAACATATTCAACACCTTCACAACGTGCGGTTTATATATTGCGGGAGCAAGAAGCATACAATGGCGGATATGTTTACCAATTCAAAGAAACCTTTCTATGAAAGTACAACATTCTCATTCCTTTCAAAGCTGCCCGTTCAGGTTTATTCTGAGTTTATAAAGAAACTGTTCTTTTCTGGCGGAAAAGTCATCGGGGATGAATTCGTCAAATTCATTATCGAGTGGACAAGGGATCACACCTATTACACTCAGAAACTATGCAATGAGGTTTTCTATATTTCCGGCAAAAACATTAAAAAGGAAGATATCCTCAATGCCATCAACACTATCCTTGACCAGGAGAAGGAACGTTTCCAGGAAATCAGGAGGCTCTTGACAACGTCTCAATGGAAAATGCTGAAAGCCATTGCAACTGAAGGAAGTATCAGGCAAATCACATCTTCCGAGTTCCTAAAAAAGTATGATATTACTTCCGGAGCAACCGCGCTAAGAAATATAAATGCTCTATTGGACAAGGAACTTGTTTTAGCGGAAACTACCGAATCAGACACCTCATATTCCGTATATAATGTATTTCTTTCAAGATATCTGGAAAGACTATGAAAAAGCTATATAAACCCATCATAATACTATGCTGCCTATTGACTTTAGCTGCAACAGGTTGCACAGGCAAGAAGTCCGGTTCAACCGGTAACAAGGCAAAGGTCCAGACGGAGGTCAGCGGCAAACCCGGTAAAGAAGAGTCCCGGAAGGAAAAGCAGCTGAAAAGGGACCGGGAAAAGCTCTACGGGATGCGCAGCGAGTACAGGGAACTGGCACGTCAGGTAATGAATACACCGGACCCTATGGAAAGAAGCAGGATCTCTGACAAGATGGACCGCCTCAACCGCCGGATAGGAGACCTTGAAACCGAAATGCTCCAAAAATACGGCAAAGCTTATTGAAATAATTAATACTCAGCGATATAGTCTCTTTCTATGATTGGCCACTAAACACAAAAAATCATCGCCAATGACAGATGAAATTTTTGCAATGGTTTTCATTGTAAAAGGATGTACTCCACTAAGCCATTTAGATATTTCAGATTCCTTTTTTCCAAGTCTTCTGGCAAACTCAACTTGAGACCATCCTTTTCTTACAAGAACATTGTGAAGGACGGTAGCTATATCATACGAATACCCCACTTCATATGTAATTTGAGCAGGTATACCATTTAACACTTCCTGAAATAAAGGATCTACATACTTGGCTTTCATACAATTATTATATCTCAATACTTATATTCAATATTTGGTCTTCCAAAACAATACCGCTACTTTCTAAACTCATCAATTCTCCGTCTATCTTCTGAAGGCTTTCAACACATTCTTTAAGCCATTTATCCTCCTGGTAAGTTCTTGTCCTCTTCACCCCACCATTTCCTACAATAAGAAGTTTATTTGACAATCTAATGCAATAAAGCCTTAGGGTTGCTCTGATATCCTTAGATTCTTTTACTTCCAAAGGAATAGCAACAACTCTGTCACATATTCTTCCCTCAGGTCTAAAGAAATTCTCCAATACACCATCTTCTGACATTTTACTGATTGCCACAACGATTCTGTTGAAATCATCCAACAAATAAGGATCTCCTACATCCTTAAACATGATTAGGAATTTTTCAAACTCGCTTAACTTTTCTCCTTCAATTCTAAATGAATATATATCAGCAGCATCTCTTAATAAATAAGGCGCAAACTCTACTTTTGCCATATTTGTTTCCAATTACAAAACTATTAAAACATTCTTGAACCACAAAGCAAATTCTTAATTATTTAGTTAAGTTTCTTATTTCAGGAGTTGGTAGGAGGAGACGTTTTTCAGGCCGGGATAGCCAAAGTAGCTGTCGGTGACAACGCCACTTACAACAAGGGGCTTTTTCAGGTGCTCCGGGTGGTCTACAAGATTGAGTTCCTGCCTGATATTGCCGTTAGCCAATTCTACCGCAACTGTTTTTTCCCTCAGCGATTGCCAGTCCTGCGCCCCTATCACAATGTTGGTCTTGGAGGAGAAGGGCTTCACCTTCCTGAAAGTGGTGCTGGTGGCGTCTCCCCCTACTATGTACCCGAAAAGATTTATGGTATCTCCTATGTGAGTCTGGGCGTACAATACTGAGCTGCAGCCGTATGGAGCTATACCTCCAAGGTTGAAGTATTCGTCTTTCCTGATGCGTGCCGTATCCACGGAAAAGGAGAAGCCGCCGGATATCACCTTTGTCAGATCATAGTCAAGCGTAATGGTCACAAGTTCTGTAGCCTTGAGTTTCCTCTTGAAAAGAACGGTGTCCGCATAGCCTGGATTGTCTGGCGGCGTGTAAGTGGAATGGCCGTCTTTGTTCTTGTAAATCACGGAAATCTCTCCAGGATACAGATACACATAGTGCCGTGTGCCGTAGAAGTACTTTGTCTGCAAAGTATCTCGTTTAAGATATATTCCAGTGCCCTTGAACCAGCTCATAAAGGCCGGAGTGAACGAGAATCTGATTCCTCCCGTAAGCTGGCGTGAAACAATGGCCACGCGCATCGTACTGTCTTTCTTTGCCTTAACGCTCTGCTCCTGCCCGAACAGCGGATAAATGTCCGGCTCTGTGAAATCCCTTGAAACCACCCTTACCTTGTAGGTTCCAGCCTTAACATAGAGGGTATCCGGACGCCCCACATAAGAACTGTCATAGACCGCAACTCCCGACGAATTGATGATAGAGAGGCGGTAACTATTGGAATCCAGCGGATTTACCGCAAAAGAAGACAAATAGTCGCCATCGCTGAGAAGAGTATTGGATTGCATTGATTCCTTCATGTCCTCGGCGATGACAAGACAACTATCGTATGAAGCGCGGTCCAGATAGAAAGACAGCGCCGCAAGACCTGATTTTTGATCATCCGGCTTATTGCTTTCCCTTTGAGACTCGTCCAGCTGCTTGATGCAAGACACAACGCCGTAAAACAACCCGCAAAGCAGCAACGTTAGAAAAGCCCGCTGCAGCTGCGGGAGACATCCCCTCAGCTCATTCTTTCCTGAACCGGTTTTTTGAGTTCCATCCTCGGAATCGAGGTTTGTAAATAATCCCTTCATATCTGTTACACTTTTAAATTTGACAAGTGCAAGATAGAGTGGGCATTGCGGCTTTTCCAAACCAAACGGTAAAATTTACTCTGTCCGCCCCCTGAATTTCTTTCAAAGAGGTAAAATTGAACCCAAAAAAGACAGAGGATGGCGTTTAAACCATCCTCTCTCGCAAGGCCAGAGCCTTGACTTAACCTAAACTTAAACTATGAAAAACGGTTTTAAGTATAACAAATACCGTTCCACTATCTTTTTATTGCACGATCCGCATCTTGGCAAACTTGAGCAACAGGGTTTTACGGCCGAAATCCTCAAAATCCACAACAGCCTTGAGGTCTCCCGCATTGCCGCTCAAAGTAATGATCTTGCCCATTCCGAACCTCTCGTGCTCCACCTTCATGCCCTCCCTCATCCGAGTTGGCGCATCCGCCACAAAGTTCTCATTTTTAGGCCTCAGCGATGCGGATGAAACGGATGTATGAGGCTGCACGCCGGAAGTAGCTCCACGATATTGAGAGTTGCTGGAAGGAGTCGGAATGTTGCGGCGCTCGGAACGGGCAAATCCGCCCAGACCACCGAAACCAGCAGATGTATGTACCGGAATTTCCTCATCCAGCGGGTTGAGGATGTATTTGCGGTCTATTTCACGAATAAAACGGCTCGGAAGATTGTTCTCATAACTTCCCCAGCGGAATCTGGAACGGGAGAAAGATAGCCGGACTGCATTCTCCGCCCTTGTTACGGCAACGTAGAAAAGCCTACGCTCCTCCTCAATTTCCTTTTGGGCATTACCTGCCAAACCTCCGCTCGGGAAAAGATTCTCCTCCAAGCCGGTAATATACACATACGGGAACTCCAGTCCCTTGGAAGAATGTACGGTCATCAGGGAAACGCGGTCGTCCTCTCCTTCTTCCTTTGTTACAGGATGAGAAGACTCGGAACTCTCCTGGGCAGAATCGGAATCGGCCACAAGGGCAATGTTCTGGAGGAAGAGGTCCACAGTAACGATATCCGGACCGTATTCTCCGTTGTCGTCATACTGTTTGAACTCCTCAACACCCTCATCCACAAACTCTTTCATGCTGTCCATAAACTCCAGGACGTTCTCCAGAACAGTCTGCCCGTCCAGAGAAGTATCCGTCTTGAGAGTAGCGGTAATACCATAGAGGTTATCCATCTCCCTAGCAAGCTGGTAGACATCCACGCTTTGAGCCTTGGAACGCAAAATCTCCATCTTTATTACAAAGTCCCTGACCTTGTCCAGCAACCCCTGACGTATCTGGAACTGCTCTGCAGTAAAGCTCTTTACAGCATCCGTAAGGCAAACTCCATTGGCAGCTGCAACAGCTATGATTCTTTCCATGGACGTAGCCCCGATGCCTCTTGACGGATAGTTTACAACGCGCTTGAACGCCTCGTCGTCCTGTGGGTTGGCAATCAGACGCAGATAAGCCACCATGCGCTTGATTTCCACCCTGTCGTAAAAGGAATGGCCGGCATAAATCTTATACGGAATGTTCTTCTTCCTCAGCGCCTCCTCAATGCTACGGCTCTGGGAATTAGTGCGGTACAGCACTGCAAAATCCTTGTAGCGTGCCTTGGCCTGATACTTTTGGCTCAAAATAGAAGACGCCACAAGCAAAGCCTCCTCCTGCTCCGTATAAGCCTGCAAAAGCTCTATCTTCTGCCCCACATCCCTCTTGGAATAGCACTCTTTGGTAATGCGACCCTTGTTCTTGCTGATCACCGAATTGGCCGCATTCACAATGGTCTGCGTAGAACGGTAATTGCGCTCCAGGCGGAAAACCCTGGCATTGGGATAATCCTTCTGGAAGTTGAGTATGTTCTCTATTCTTGCTCCGCGAAAAGCATAGATGCTCTGGGCATCGTCTCCCACAACCGTGATGTTCTGGTGATCCTCTGCCAACGCTCTGAGAATCACATATTGCAGGAAGTTAGTATCCTGATACTCATCGATGAGTATAAACTGGAACCTTGCCTTTATCTGGGCAAAAGCTTCAGGTTGGTGAGCCAGAAGGCGGTAGGTGTTCAGCAGGATATCATCAAAGTCCATTACTCCCTGCTCCTTGCACTTTTTCTGATACATCTCGTAGATGAGATGGATGTGCGGGCGGCGGGTACGCTTATCTGACTCCACAAGCTCCAGATGGTTCTGATACTCCACGGGCGTTATGAAGTTGTTCTTGCACTCGGAGATGCGGCTTGAGACCTCGCCAGGCTTGTAAATCTTGTCGTCCAGCTGAAGCTCCTTGATGCAACGCTTGACCATGGCCTTGCTGTCGTCCTTGTCATAGATGGTAAATCCCGGAGGGAAATCCAGCAAAGCCGCATATTGCCTCAAGAAACGGAGAAAAATGGAGTGGAATGTGCCCATGTAAATCATTCTGGCTGCACGCTCCCCTACCATATCCGCAATCCTCTGCTTCATCTCCCTGGCCGCCTTGTTTGTGAAAGTAAGCGCCAGTACGCTGTATGGACGATATCCGTGAGATAGAATATTCGCGATTTTGCAGGTAAGAACCTTTGTTTTGCCGCTACCGGCTCCCGCAACTATGAGACTCGGCCCCGTAAGACACATAACCGCCTCTTTCTGAGCCTCATTCAACCCTTCCAGTATTAAATTCCCTTCATTTTCCATATCAAAGACAAATATAGATATTTTGCCACACAGAAGAAAATGCGCCTTTCATACAGAAATCAGATACAGAGAGAGCTCTTTCGTGGGGTAATTACCGGGATTTTGATTATATTTGTGGGTTACATGTAAAAGAGACATTTACAATTAAAATAATAATCAACAAACAGATATGGAGACTATAAGACTTCACAAAGGTTTGGACCTGCGCCTCAAGGGCGAGGCCCAGAAGAAAGTCTTGCAGACTCTCGAGCCGGAAGTCGTATCTGTAAAGCCTTCAGACTACAGGAACATGGTTCCAAAGCTTCTTGTAGCGGAGGGCGATGCCGTAAAGGCTGGCCAGTTTGTCTTCTCAGACAAGAAAAGGCCGCAGATTGGCTTCTCGTCTCCTGTTAGCGGAACGGTAAAGGCCATTGTCAGAGGCGAAAAGAGAAAGCTTTTGGCTGTGGAGATTGCCCCGGACAAAGAGACTCAATATGTCCAGTTCCAGCAATTGAGCCCTTCAGGCGCTAGCAGACAGGAGATTCAGAAACTGTTGCTCGAGAGCGGCTTATGGGCCTGCATCATCCAGCGCCCATACGGGATTATTGCAAATCCCGAAGACACGCCTAAGGCCGTGGTGATCTCCGCGTTCAACTCCGCCCCTCTGGCAGCCGACATCAACTTCACCATGAAGAACGATGCGGACGCCATGCAGCTGGCAGTTGATGCCTTGGCAAAATTCACAAGCGGAAAGGTTTACGTGAACCTGGATGCCAAAAACGGCAACGGTTCCCCTCTGAACCTCCTCAGAAACGTGGAAAAGACCATGTTCAAGGGTCCGCATCCTGCAGGAAACACGGGAGTCCAGATCAACCATCTCTGCCCTATCGGAAAGGGAGAGATTGTATGGACCGTTCAGCCTCAGGCTCTTGCTGCAATCGGAAGACTGCTTTCCAAGGGTATTTACGATGTGACCAGAACCGTGGCAATTGCCGGTCCTAGAGCCTTGGATCCGGGTTATGTGAGATGCGTACCTGGAACCCCTATGAGCTGCTTCAAGAAAGCTGCCGGAGTTGCAGAAGAGGAAGAACTCTACGGACAGCCGGTTGGCGTAAGATACGTAAGCGGCAACCCTCTCTGCGGAGAGAACGTTGGACCGGACGGATGCCTCGGTTTCTATGACGACACCGTAACTTTCCTTACAGAAGGCAACTACAGGGAACTGTTCGGATGGGCAAAGCCATTCAGAATGAAGAAGTTCAGCACATCCAAGAGCTACTTCTCATGGCTGGCTCCAAAGAAGAAGTACGAGGCAGACACCAATGTAAACGGAGGCGAGAGAGCTTTCATCGTAACCGGAGTGTACGAGAAGGTTCTCCCTATGGATATCTACCCGGTATATCTGCTGAAGGCAATCCTTGCAGGAGATATCGAGAAGATGGAACAGTTCGGAATTTATGAAGTAATCGGAGAAGATTTTGCCCTCTGCGAATATGTGGATCCTTCCAAGATAGAGATCCAGAAGATTGTGGACCAGGGTATAGATCTGATGCTCAAAGAAATGGCATAAGGTATGAATTGGATTTTAAGAACAATGGACAAGATGAAGCCGACATTCTCCAAGGGAGGAAAGCTCGGCTGGCTCCACTCAACCTTTGATGCGTTCGAGAGCTTTGCAGCCGTTCCTGCAACCACCACTTCAGGAAAAGTTCAGATAAAGGACTGTGTGGACATAAAGAGAGTCATGAGCTTTGTAATTATCGCCCTGTTCCCTGCATTCTGCTTTGGAATGTGGAACACGGGAGACCAGCACTCTCTGGCTTTCGGACTCCAGTGGGGATTCTGGATGAAGGTATGGTACGGTTTCTACCGCATACTTCCTCTTATTCTGGTTTCCTACATAGTTGGCCTTGGAATCGAGTTCACCGTAGCTCAGGTAAGGGGCCACGAAGTGAATGAAGGATACCTTGTTACGGGATTCCTCATTCCTCTCATTATGCCAATCGACATCCCTCTTTGGGTGCTCGCTCTGGCAGTTGCATTTGCCGTAATTTTCGGCAAGGAAATCTTCGGCGGAACCGGAATGAACATCTGGAACCCTGCTCTGCTGGCAAGAGCGTTCGTGTTCTTCGCCTACCCTTCAACAATCACGGGAGACACCGTGTGGATTGGAGGACTTGGTAAGCACGCAGACAAGGTTGTGGACGGATTCTCCGGAGCCACCCCTCTTGCACAGCTCGCCGATACAGGTACTTCTCCAGATTTCCTTCAGATGTTCATAGGTAACATCCCTGGATCTGTTGGAGAGACCTCCACTATCGCCATCCTGCTGGGTGCGGTACTTCTTGTATGGACCGGCGTGGCAAGCTGGAAGATAATGGTCAGCTGCGTTGCCGGCGCACTTGCAGTGGGAACGCTTGCTATCGGATTCGACGCTTCCGTAAATCACCTCGTGATGGGCGGTTTCGCGTTCGGCGCCGTGTTCATGGCTACAGACCCTGTTTCATCCGCACAGACAGAGACAGGCAAATGGATCTACGGATTCCTCATCGGAGCCATGTGCATTATTCTGAGATTGTTTAACCCTGGATACAGAGAAGGTATGATGCTCGCTATCCTGCTGATGAACACAATGGCACCTCTAATCGACTGGTGCGTTGTAAGAAGGAACATCCGCAGGAGAGAGAAGAGAGCTGTAGCCGCAAAATAATCGCGATATGGATACTAATAAGAATACATACACTGTTATTTATACGATAGTTATGGTGGCTATCGTGGCTACTATCCTGGCTTTGGTTTCCATGGGTCTGAAAGACAAGCAGCAGACCAACATCAAGGTTGAGAAGCAGATGAACATCCTGGGCTGCGCGGGACTGGCACAAGAAGCAAAGAGTGTCAAGGACAGAAACGCATACGTTCAGGACGAGTTCAAGAAGTACATTACGGAGGCGCTGGTTGTCAATTCAGACGGAGAAGTCCTCAAATCCGAAACGGAGAATCTGGACGTAAGCGAGGCCTTCAAGGTTTCCACGGCAGACCAGTTCGACATTATAAGGAAGATGGACGGCATTCAGGACGAGGCTGAAAAAGAGAAGCTTGCAAAGCAGATTCAGCTCCCTGTATTCGTCTGCACTACTCCGGAAGGCGGAAAGAATTACATTCTGTCCGGCTATGGAGCAGGCCTCTGGGGTCCTATCTGGACCTACATCGCAGTCAAGGAAGACGGAAAGATTGCCGGCGCCCTGTTTGACCACGCCAGCGAGACTCCGGGCCTTGGCGGAGAAATAGTTACAGACAAGTTCCGCACCCAGTTCACCGATAAGGCCGTGCTAGAGGGCGGAGAGATTGTTCCTATTACAGTTGTAAAGGGCGGTAACGCCGTCGCTGAGAATAATGAGATTAATGCCATAAGCGGCGCTACCATCACTTCCACCGCTGTGCAGACCATGATTTCAAACTGGATGAATCTCTACAAGCCTTATCTGCAGAAGATTGTGAGCGGCAATGCTCCGGCCCAAGCAGAGGCTGAACCTGTCGCTGAGACTGAAGAAAACCCTAAAACTGAATAGTTATGGCAATGGACAAGAAAATATTTACAACTCCTATTATCAAGTCCAACCCGATTACGGTGCTGGTGCTTGGTATCTGTTCTGCCCTTGCGGTAACTGTCAAGCTGGAACCCGCAATCGTAATGGGTATTTCCGTTACCCTTGTGACAGGACTCTCGAGTTTCCTTATCTCACTGATAAGAAAGACAATACCTAACCGTATCAGAATCATCGTGCAGCTGGTAGTTGTTGCAATGTTCGTGATTCTGATTTCGGAATTCCTTAAAGCATACGTATACGATGTGAGCAAGCAGCTCTCCGTATATGTGGGATTGATCATCACCAACTGTATCATCATGGGTAGAATAGAGGCCTTCGGACTTACTGAGAAACCTCTGCCTTCTCTGGTTGACGGTCTGGCTAACGGACTGGGATACGGACTGATACTGGTGATAGTAGCGTTCTTCAGGGAACTTATCGGAAGCGGCACCATTCTCGGCCTCCAGATAATCCCGCAGAGTTTCTACGAGGCCGGCTACATGAACAACGGACTGTTCATAATGCCGCCTATGGCTTTGATACTTATCGGATGCCTTATCTGGATTCAGAGAAGCTTCCAGAAAGACGAGGACAAGAAATAAACATATATCATTATGGAAGCACTGAACATTTTCGTAAAGAGCATTTTCGTAGACAATATGATCTTTGCATACTTCCTGGGTATGTGTTCATTCCTGGCAGTGTCAAAGAACGTGAAAACAGCTATAGGACTGGGAATTGCCGTGATATTCGTCTTGGGCATAACCCTTCCTATCAACTATCTGCTTAACAAGTACCTGCTCAGTCCTGGAAGCCTTACATGGATATCCCCTGATCTGGCAGACGTAGACCTAAGCTTCTTGAGTTTCATCATCTTCATTGCCGTTATTGCTTCATTCGTGCAGTTGGTGGAGATGGTGGTTGAAAAGTATTCTCCATCCCTGTATTCCTCTCTGGGAATCTTCCTTCCGCTGATAGCAGTGAACTGCGCCATCCTGGGTGCATCCCTGTTCATGCAGCAGAGGGCTTTCCCTAGCCTGGGAATTGCAACATGCTACGGACTTGGAAGCGGCGTGGGCTGGTTCCTGGCCATAGTTTCCATTGCTGCAATCAGGGAAAAGATAACATATTCCAACGTGCCTAAACCTCTTCAGGGACTGGGCATTACGTTCATTATCGCCGGCCTGATGGCCATTGCGTTCATGGGCTTTATGGGCATTAACATTTAGGAGGACAGAATATGAGTACAGTAATTTTGGTTTCTATAATCGTATTCCTGATTATAACCCTTCTGCTTGTAGCCCTTCTGCTTTTTGCAAAGGCCAAGCTCCTGCCTTCAGGAAATGTTACCATAGACATCAACAACGGAGAAAAACAGCTGGAAGTTGCAACCGGCGGAACCCTGCTTTCCACGCTTGCAGACAACAAGATTTTCCTTCCTTCCGCTTGCGGTGGAAAGGGAAACTGCGGAATGTGCAAGTGCCAGGTAGTCAGCGGCGGAGGAACCATCCTACCTACAGAGGTTGGATTCTTCTCCCGCAAGGAGCAGCTCTCCAACTGGAGACTCGGTTGCCAGGTCAAGGTTAAGGAAAACCTGGGCATCCTCCTTCCTCCGGAAGTTCTCGGAGTAAAGAAGTGGGAATGCACCGTGGTAAGCAACCACAACGTAGCTACATTCATCAAGGAGTTCGTTGTAAAGCTGCCTGAGGGAGAGAACGTTAACTTCCGCAGCGGCGGTTACATCCAGATAGACGTTCCTGCTTGCGAGGTGGATTACAAGAACATAGAGGTAGAACCTGAATATCGCGGAGACTGGGAGAAGATGGGAATCTTCGGCCTCAAGATGGTCAACCCTACTCCAACCTTCAGGGCTTACTCCATGGCCAACCATCCTGCAGAGGGCAACATCATCATGCTGAACGTGCGTATTGCAACTCCTCCGTTCGACAGGGCAAAGAAGCAGTGGGTTCCGGTAAATCCGGGTATCTGCTCTTCCTACATCTACTCCCTCAAACCGGGGGACAAGATCACCATCAGCGGCCCTTACGGAGAATTCTTCATCAAGGATACGGACAACGAGATAGTATTCATCGGCGGAGGTGCCGGAATGGCTCCTATGAGAAGCCATATCTTCCACCTGTTCAAGACATTGCACACCAAGAGGAAGGTCAGCTTCTGGTACGGCGCACGCTCCCGCAGAGAAATGTTCTACGACGAGGACTTTGCAGAAATCGCACGCGAGAACCCGAACTTCTCCTACAACGTTGCCCTGTCTGACGCTCTGCCAGAGGACAACTGGACTGGCCCTACCGGCTTCATCCACCAGGTTCTGTTCGACAACTATCTGAAGAACCATCCGGCTCCTGAGGATATCGAGTACTACCTCTGCGGCCCTCCTATGATGACCAACGCCGCCGTGAACATGCTTGATAACCTCGGCGTCCAGCCAGACAACATTATGTACGACAACTTTGGTGCATAGATATGAATAACGTAATAAGCATGAATCCAAACGCCCTTGTGGCGTTCCTTCAGAAAAGTCCTTGTGACTTTACAAAGGAGGATATCATAAAATACATCAAGGCCAACGGCATACAGATGGTCAACTTCATGTACCCTGCAGGGGACGGAAGGCTCAAGACGCTGAATTTTGTCATCAGCGATGAGGATTACCTCAGCACCATCCTCTCCTGCGGAGAAAGAGTAGACGGAAGCAGCCTGTTCAAGTTCATAGAAGCCTCCAGCTCAGATCTTTATGTACTGCCGAGATTCAAGACCGCATTCCTGGATCCGTTTGCGGAAATCCCTACAGTTACCATGCTCTGTTCCTTCTTCAACAAGGACGGACAGCCTCTGGAATCCGCTCCGGAACAGACCCTCCGCAAAGCCTGCAAAGTGTTTAAGGAAAAGACTGGTTGCGAGTTCCAGGCAATGGGAGAGCTTGAATATTACGTGATTGCAGAGGACGACAATCTTTTCCCGGCAACGGACCAGAGAGGATATCACGAGAGCGGACCGTTTGCAAAGTTCAACCAGTTCCGCACCCAGTGCATGAACTTCATTGCCCAGGCCGGCGGACAGATCAAGTACGGACACTCCGAGGTAGGGAACTTTACTCTTGGCGGAAAAATTTACGAGCAGAATGAGATAGAGTTCTTGCCTACGAATGCGGAAGATGCTGCAGACCAGCTCACTCTAGCCAAGTGGATAATCCGCAACCTGGGTCACCAGATGGGTTACGACGTAACTTTCGCGCCAAAGATTACATCCGGCAAGGCAGGCAGCGGACTTCATATTCACATGAAGATTACCAAGGACGGCCTCAGCCAGATGATAGAGAACGGAGCGCTTTCCGTAACGGCAAGAAAGGCTATTGCCGGAATGATGGTGCTGGCACCTTCCATTACCGCTTTCGGCAACAAGGTTCCTACATCCTACTTCCGCCTGGTTCCTCATCAGGAAGCACCTACAAACGTTTGCTGGGGAGACCGCAACCGCTCAGTTCTCGTAAGGGTTCCTCTGGGATGGACTGCCGGCGGAGACATGTGCTGCCTGGCCAATCCTCTGGAAAAACCTTCCGGAATAGACACCACCCAGAAACAGACCGTGGAAATGCGTTCTCCGGACGGAAGCGCAGACGTTTACCAGCTCATAGCAGCCCTCTGCGTTGCCTGCCGCATCGGCATCGAGATGCCTGATGCTCTGCAGATTGCAGAAGACAAGTACGTGAACGTGAACATCCACGATGCTCAGTACGCAGACAAGCTGGCCCATCTGGAACAGCTTCCGGACAGCTGCCAGGCAAGCGCCAAGTGCCTGCAGAAGCAAAGGGAATTCTACGAGAGAGAGGGTGTCTTCTCTCCTAACATGATAGATGGAATCATCTCTCAGCTTGAGGGTTACAGAGACGGATCGCTGAGGAAAGAGATAGAAAACAGACCTCAGGAGATGCTCCAGATGGTTAAGAAATACTTCCACTGCGGATAATAAACAACAAGCAATATGAAAAAGACCTTATTTTTTATCCTCGCGATGATACTGGGTGGCAGCCTCATGGCCCAGGAAATCGGAGAAAACGAACTGGCTGAGCTTAGGGCAAGCTTCAACAACGACAGCTATGCAAAGAGCATCCACAACATCATTGTTACCAACAAGGGAATCAAGGCCTTGGCATACGATCCGTCTGTGGCTCAGGGAGCAGACGATTTCTTCAAGTACAGTGTAGACGTTAACGGAATCACAGACCAGAAGAGCAGCGGAAGATGCTGGATGTTTACTTCCATGAACCATCTCCGCCCTGCAGCTATGAAGAAATACAATCTCAAGAACTTTGATTTCTCACATAACTACAGCTATTTCTGGGACATACTGGAGAAGGCTAACCTCTTCCTGGAGAACGTTATATCCACATCAAACCTGCCGTTCGGAGACAGAACTGTGGACAATCTCTTCCGTTCACCTGTCGGAGATGGCGGTGTATGGAACCTCTTCTATAACATCGGAGAGAAATATGGCGTTGTCCCTGCAGAGGTAATGCCTGAAACAGAGCAGAGCAACTCTACAGGCCAGTTCCTTGGGATTGTTAACGAAAGGCTCCGCAAGGGCGGATACGAGATACGCCAGATTTTTGAGAAGGCCAAGACCGTTATGATGAGCGGAATTGACGGAGATCCATATCATAACGCAGAGAAGAAAAAGATGGCGACTCTAAAGGACGTTTACCGTATTCTGGCCATATGCCTTGGAGAACCTCCAACAGAATTCACCTGGAAGTACCGCGACAACGACGGTAAGGTTCAGACCGTTAAGATGACTCCTAAGGAGTTCTACAAGAGCATAGTTCCTGCAGACTACAACTCCAAGGACTTTGTGATGATAATGAACGATCCTACAAGGGAATACTACAAGCTGTACGAGATAGACAACTACCGCAACACCATTGAGGGCATCAACTGGATTTATCTCAACCTCCCAAATGATGTC
>JAFZMA010000115.1 GCA_017551215.1 Bacteroidales bacterium
ACGGTTGCTATCTGCTTGCTGTTCTGATAGACATGTCCCATCATGTTCTTTACCTTTACCTTAACCCTTGAAGGGTTCTCAACACCCACAAGAACAACCGCATCCACACTCTTAAGGGAAGACGGCACAACGCTCTCAAGCTTGAGGCTGGTAATCTTTATGTCCTTGTACCGCCCGGCACATGAAGCCACAAACAAAACAGCCGCAACCGCAGCCAGCACAAGGAACAATCTTTTATATCTAAAAGCCAGTATATGCACAACTTAACCGGAAGAGGCTTTGGCCGCTTCCACCACAAAGGTAAAAATCTTATCTTTGTCAAGCAAATACTGCGTTGATGGACCTCAAGATTTACATAGAGACTTACGGTTGCCAGATGAATGTGGCAGACTCCCAAGTAGCTTCTGCCATACTAAAAGCTGCCGGCTGTTCTTTTACAGACAAGCTCAGCGATGCTTCTGTCATCCTTATAAACACCTGTTCTGTAAGGGATAACGCAGAGAAGAGAGTTCTCGGCCGCCTGGATGTATTCCGTCTTGAGAAGAAAAAGAGGAAAGGCCTGATTGTGGGAGTGCTCGGCTGCATGGCCCAGAGGCTCAAGGAAAAGCTGCTGGAAAATCCTGCTGTTGACTTCACCCTTGGTCCAGACTCTTACCGCAGTCTGCCTGCTGTCCTTTCTTTCATCAGCGACAAGGGTGGCAAGATGACGGAGACCAACCTCTCCACTCTTGAGACCTATTCAGACATTCAGCCTGTCCGCACAGACGACAACGGAGTTTCCGCCTTCATCTCCATAATGAGAGGCTGCAACAATCTCTGCTCCTACTGCATTGTCCCGTTTACAAGGGGAAGGGAAAGGAGCCGAGACCCAAAGAGCATTGTCGCTGAGGCAAAACAGCTTGTAAAAGAGGGATATAAAGAGGTTACACTGCTCGGCCAGAATGTGGATTCCTACAACTGGACAGACCCTGAGAACACCACCCGCAAGATGAATTTCTCCCAGCTTCTGGAAGAGGTGGCGCTTGCCTGCCCGGATATGAGAATCCGCTTCCAGACATCTCATCCAAAGGATATCCGCAAGGGTGTTCTCTATACCATGGCAATGTATCCGAACATCTGCCCGCACATCCATCTTCCGGTCCAGAGCGGAAGCACCCGCATGCTCCAGAAGATGAACCGCAAATATACCCGGGAAGATTACCTTCAGAAAATCAGGGACATCAGAAACATCATGCCGGACTGCGCCATCACCACAGACATCATAGCCGGTTTCTGCTCGGAAACGGAAGAAGACCACCAGATGACCCTGAGCCTTATGAAAGAGGTCCACTACGACAGCGCCTTCATGTTCCAGTACTCCCAAAGGCCTGACACTCTTGCGGCTAAACGCTATCCGGACGATGTTCCGGAAGAGGAAAAGACCCGCCGTCTGAACGAGATTATCGCTCTCCAGAACACCCTCAGCCTGGAATCCAACCGCAAATGCATTGGCCAGACATATCAGGTTCTTGTGGAGGGCCCGTCCAAGCGCTCAGACAACCAGATGACAGGCCGCACCCCTCACAACCGCTTCTGCGTGTTCGATGCCAAAGGCTCCCTGCCGGGAGATTTTGTCTGGGTAAAGATTCTCACCTGCACCCAGGCAACCCTCATGGGAGAAATCGTTGAAATTCCAAAGACTCTGATAGAAAAGGCGGAAGAGACCATAGAAGAAAGTCTCAACGAGATAAAGGAGAAAATCCGCAGCCGCATAGTCCGCAGCAAAAAGTCTGCAAAATCAGGAAAAAATAAATCTTAATACTCGGCGATATGACAAAGATGCTCACCAAATACAAGGGCAACCTCCGCAACGAGGTCACCCATCTCCAGAGCGGAACAACCAT
>JAFZMA010000116.1 GCA_017551215.1 Bacteroidales bacterium
AGTTGTCAGAGTAAAGTCTCATTACAGGAGGTACTGAAGTGCCTGTTGGCAATGAGTTAAACTCTGCCGAAAGGTAACTCTATTCTATCCCATCGGTTTTTTAAGATTATTCCTTTGATAGGATATACCTGATAGGACTCTCGAAACTTTTCGGGAGTCCTTCTTTCTATCAACAGGTATTAAGCTCTAGAACACTTTTCCCGAACGCGCTTGGACTGCGAATACGGAAAAGATGGGGAATGAGATAGGATATTTGCTCCCTTTCCAATGATTATCCTATCTTTGTGCTAACTGGTTCTCCTATTCAATTTAGCACAGATAATAAGGACTGTATGAAATTACTTAAAGTCTTTTTCTATATCCTGATACCGGCTTATCTCATATATGATATTATAGCTGGAGTTTCTTTCTTTTTAGATGAGTCTGTTGCAGATAGTTGGAAAGACTCATACCTCATTCTTCTATTTGTCCTTGTTTTTTATTTATTCATCCTTATTATTGGCTTATACTCGATACACTCCTTTTATAGAAGGAAAACAGATACGGTTTTCATTGCAAAGCATCTACTGATATATGCTTTAGTATTTAGATTCCTTGTGGTCTTGACATTTCCATCGTTACTGTTACCATATATCCCTTTGATGATAACAGTATTTCTCTTGGTATTCGTATGTATTGCTGCGGATATTAAAGAACAGTTTCCTCAGGAGAAAAGAAAGATCAGATTCTTCACCTGGGTTTTATTCCTCTGCTCGATTATTACTTCTCCAGTCCTTTTATTTTTTGGTGTTTTGCAGATGCTTTCAAATCTATCAATTTAAGTTGAGAAAGAATGCAAGGTTCGACTTCTGTTTTTCCCTTTCCTGATAGATAGAAATTTTGGCGACACATAGGCGACAGAATTGGAAAAAATCCCCCATTTTTCTGACTTTTTGGGGTGAATGGGAAGAGAAGTTGAGTTGATAGAGAAAACTGCAAAATCCTTGTTCTATTGGCCTAGAATGGGGATTTATATAGGAAAAGGGATTGTCAGGTCAGGTTTAAACTGCTTTGACAATCCCTTGTTGTGGGCCCAGAAGGGCATGATCCTCCGACCCCCTGATTATGAGTCAGGTGCTCTAACCAACTGAGCTATGAGCCCCAATCCAGCGGACAGGTTCCGCTAATCCATTGCAAAGATAATCAAATTTTCCAGTCCCGGTACAATATACCAGATTCCGCAAATGCTTATCTCTGTGAGTCAATGAGAAAGTCTGTATACCAGACTATATCATTATACTTTAATCTCAACCTCCACACCGCTCGGAAGTTCAAGCTTCATCAAGGCGTCAACGGTCTTGGCTGAAGATGAATAGATGTCCAGAAGACGGCAGAAAGAATTGAGCTCGAACTGCTCTCTTGCCTTCTTGTTTACGAAGGTAGAGCGGTTTACGGTGAAAATCTTCTTGTTGGTCGGAAGTGGAATAGGACCGCTGACGATTGCACCTGTAGCCTTTACAGTCTCAACGATACGTGCTGCTGATTTGTCAACCAGAGCGTGATCGTATGACTTAAGTTTAATTCTAATCTTTTGGCTCATTTTTATCTATTTTAAATTATTATCTGTTATCGACGATCAGTCCTCATCATCAAGGAACCTTGTTCCGGCCTTGTCAATAATATCCTTGGCAAGGTTAGAAGGAAGTTCTGCATAATGTGAGAATTCCATTGTACTTGTAGCTCTACCGGAAGAAAGTGTACGCAGAACGGTCACATAGCCAAACTGTTCGCTGAGCGGAACCTTAGCCTTAATGATTCTGGCACCGCCTCTGGAGTCCATGTTGGTTATCTGGCCTCTCCTCTTGTTAAGGTCACCGATGACATCTCCCATATACTCCTCAGGTGTAACCACCTCAAGAGCCATGATAGGTTCCATCAGTACCGGAGCTGCCTTTCTTGCCGCCTTGCGGAACGCCTGACGGGCGCAAATCTCAAAGGAGAGCTGGTCTGAATCCACAGGATGGAAGCTACCGTCTTTGAGGACAACCTTCAGAGAGGTAACCTCGTAGCCGGCCAGCGGGCCATTCTGCATTGCAGCCTTGAAGCCTTTCTCCACAGCCGGGATGAACTCTCTCGGAATGTTTCCACCCTTAACCTCATCCACAAACTGCAGTCCTGTAACTCCCTCGTCTGCAGGACCAAGCTCTACAATGATATCCGCAAACTTTCCACGGCCTCCCGTCTGCTTCTTGAAGACCTCTCTGTGCTGTACAGTCTGCGTAACGGCCTCCTTGTAGTTCACCTGAGGTGCACCCTGGTTGATCTCTACGCCAAACTCTCTCTTCAGACGGTCTACAAGAATCTCCAGATGGAGCTCGCCCATACCACTGATGATGGTCTGGCCGGTCTCCTGGTCCGACTTGACGGTGAAGGTAGGATCCTCCTCGGCCAGTTTGCCAAGGGCGATACCGAGCTTATCAAGGTCTCCCTGGGTCTTTGGCTCCACTGCCAATCCGATGACCGGATCCGGGAACACCATAGATTCCAGCACTATAGGATGCTTCTCCTCGCATACGGTATCTCCGGTATGGAGGTCTTTGAATCCTACAACTCCGCAAATGTCTCCAGCCTCCACAAAATCTATAGGATTCTGCTTGTTGGAGTGCATCTGGTAGAGTCTTGTAACTCTCTCCTTCTTGCCGCTTCTTGTATTGAGCACGTACGATCCGGCATCCAGACGTCCTGAATAGGCTCTCATGTAAGCAAGTCTTCCAACAAACGGGTCTGTAGCAATCTTGAACACAAGACCGCAGAACGGCTCGCTTGCCATAGGCTTTCTCTCAGCTTCCTCGTTTGTCCTTGGGTTGGTGCCCTTTACATTGCCCTTGTCCAGAGGACTAGGCAGGTACCTTACCACGGCATCCAGAAGGAACTGCACGCCCTTGTTCTTGAAAGAAGAACCGCAGCAGATAGGAACAATATCCATGGCAATGGTACCCTTCCTTATGGCTGCAATAATCTCCTCCTTTGTAATAGTCTGGGGATCGTCGAAATATTTCTGCATCAGAGCCTCATCAAATTCAGCGGCAGTCTCAAGGAGATTGTTTCTCCACTCTTCTGCCTCAGCGACGAGCTCTGCAGGAATATCCTTTATTTCAAAATTAACAAGCTCCTTGTTGTCCGTATCGTAGAAGTAAGCCTTCATGTCGATAAGGTCTACTATACCCTGGAACTTCTCTTCCGCTCCGATAGGAAGGCAGATAGGAACCGCGTGGGCGCCGAGCTTGTTCTTAATGTCATCTACTACGCCCATGAAGTCTGCACCAACACGGTCCATCTTGTTTACATAGGCGATCTTAGGAACACTGTACTTGTCTGCCTGTCTCCAGACGGTCTCGCTCTGAGGCTGAACACGTCCTACAGCACAGAAAGTTGCAACCGTACCGTCCAGTACACGCAGGCTTCTCTCTACCTCTACGGTAAAGTCCACGTGGCCCGGAGTATCGATAAGGTTGATCTGGTAACTTTCACCGTTGTAATGCCAGAATGCGGTGGTAGCGGCAGAAGTGATGGTAATACCTCTCTCCTGCTCCTCCACCATCCAGTCCATTGTGGCTGCACCGTCGTGAACCTCACCAATCTTGTGAGTCTTACCAGTGTAGTAAAGGATTCTTTCAGATGTGGTTGTTTTACCGGCATCTATGTGGGCCATGATGCCGATGTTTCTAGTATATTTGAGATCTCTAGCCATCTAGTTTTCTCCTACATACTAAAAACGGAAATGAGCGAATGCCTTGTTGGCCTCAGCCATCTTGTGCATATCCTCTTTTCTCTTGAAGGCACCACCTTCATTATTGTATGCTGCCATTATCTCCGCCGCTAACTTTTCAGCCATCGACTTGCCCGGACGTTTGCGTGCATAAAGAATCATGTTCTTCATACTCAGCGATATTTTTCTCTCCGGACGCACTTCCGTTGGAACCTGGAAATTGGCACCACCCACTCTGCGGCTCTTAACCTCAATCTGTGGGGTTACATTCTCAAGTGCTTTCTTCCAAATTTCCATAGGAGCCTTGCCAGAATCTTTCATCTTCTCGCCGATCATGTCGATAGAATCGTAAAAAATAGCGTAAGCGATACTCTTCTTCCCCTGCAACATAAGGTTATTCACGAACCTGGTAACCATTACATCGTGATACTTAGGATCTGGAAGTAGAATCCTCTTTTTAGGCTTTGCTTTTCTCATTTTGGAAATGTTTTAATAGTTGATGACTTACTTCTTAGGTGCCTTTGGCCTCTTGGCGCCATAGAGAGAACGACCCTGCTTGCGGCCGTCTACTCCAGCGGTATCCAAAGCTCCCCTAAGAATGTGATAACGTACTCCAGGAAGGTCCTTTACACGACCGCCGCGAACCAGCACGATGCTGTGTTCCTGCAGGTTGTGGCCTTCTCCCGGGATGTAGGCATTCACCTCTTTCTGGTTGGTAAGCCTTACACGGGCGACTTTTCTCATCGCTGAGTTAGGCTTCTTAGGAGTTGTTGTGTAAACACGTACACAAACTCCACGCTTCTGAGGGCTGGAATCCAGAGCACGAGACTTGGACTTAGTCACAATTCTCTTGCGTCCGTTCCTTACCAATTGTTGGATTGTTGGCATTTAAAATACTGTTAATCTTTA
>JAFZMA010000117.1 GCA_017551215.1 Bacteroidales bacterium
AATTGGTCAAAAAAACATAGTATGAAAACGATCTTGTGGTCGGGGTACTCCGACTCGAACGGAGGACCCCCTGCTCCCAAAGCAGGTGCGCTAAGCCAACTGCGCCACACCCCGATTCCCTATTGGGGCTGCAAAAGTATGAGTATTTTTTGAAAAAGCAAAAAATTTTGCCAAAAAACTCTTTTTGCAACCCGCACGGGTTTAAATCTTCTCCAGAAGCCTCTTCATAGACACCTTCTTTTCCACGATGGAATGAAGCTCTGAAACAGGTACTCTTTCCTGCTCCATGGTGTCTCTGTCTCTGAGAGTTACCTTTCCGTCTGTTACGGTATCAAAGTCTACCGTTACGCAGTAAGGCGTTCCAATGGCATCCTGGCGGCGATAGCGCCTTCCGATAGTGTCTTTTTCCTCGTACTGGCAGTTGAAGTCGTACTTGAGGTCATCCATTATTTTCTGCGCAATATCAGTGAGTTCTTCCTTCTTTACCAGAGGCAGAACGGCAACCTTCACCGGAGCCAGTGCCGGATGGAATCTCATGACAACTCTTTCCTCTCCGTTCTCCAGTTTCTCCTGCCTGTAAGCGGCGGACAGGACAGCCAGAACTGTTCTGTCTACGCCTATTGATGTTTCTATAACGTAAGGAACGTAGCTTGTATTCTGCTCAGGGTCAAAGTACTGAATCTTTCTTCCGCTGAATTCCTGATGACGGCCAAGGTCAAAGTCTGTCCTTGAATGGATTCCCTCAAGTTCCTTGAATCCGAACGGGAAGTTGAACTCGATGTCCGTAGCGGCGTTTGCATAGTGGGCCAGCTTCTCGTGATCGTGGAAGCGGTAGTTCTCCTCTCCCATTCCAATAGCCAGATGCCATGCCAGCCTCTTCTGTTTCCAGTGGCGGAACCATTCCAGTTCTTCTCCCGGACGTACGAAGAACTGCATCTCCATCTGCTCAAACTCCCTCATTCTGAAGATGAACTGACGGGCTACTATCTCGTTTCTGAACGCCTTTCCAATCTGGGCAATTCCAAACGGAATCTTCATTCTTCCGCTCTTCTGCACGTTGAGGAAATTCACAAAGATTCCCTGCGCGGTTTCCGGACGGAGGTAAAGTGTTCCGTCTTCTCCGGAGATATTTCCCAGCTGGGTGGAGAACATAAGGTTAAACTGCCTTACGTCTGTCCAGTTGCGGGTTCCGGAAATAGGGTCTACTATCTCGCAATCTATGATGAGCTGACGGAGTGCCCGCAAATCATTATCGTTAAGTGCTTTGGCCATACTTGTCCGCACTTTGTCCGCCTTCTCCTGCTCGCGCAGAACGTTAGGATTTGTGGCACGGAACTGGGCCTCGTCAAAGGCGTCTCCAAACCTCTTCTTTCCCTTGGCAACCTCCTTCTCTATCTTGCCCTCTATCTTGGCAATGTAGTCTTCAAGAAGAACGTCTGCACGGTATCTTTTCTTGGAGTCTTTATTGTCTATCAGAGGATCGTTGAAAGCATCCACGTGGCCGGAAGCCTTCCAGATTTTCGGATGCATGAATATGCAGGAGTCTATACCCACAATATTCTCGTTCAGCTTGACCATGGAATCCCACCAATACTTCTTGATGTTGCTCTTGAGCTCGCTTCCCATCTGTCCGTAATCGTAAACCGCACTCAGTCCGTCATAAATCTCGCTAGACGGGAAAATGAATCCATATTCCTTGGTGTGGGAAATCAGATTCTTGAAAATTTCTTCTTGTGTCATATCTTAAAAACTCTTTACTATTTCTTTAGTGTTAGGGCCGTCAGTTCCTTTAACAACTCCCCTACGAACGGCCTGCTTTTCACCTGATGGTGCGGAAGAACAAGCCTTGGCGTATTGCTCTTTATTTCAACCCATTCACCACTCTTGTCCGCCCCTTTGTCCGCGGTCTTGTCCGCCCGGATGTTTTTATACACTTTCAGTATGTCTATGTCCAGCGTCCGGCTCTTGTAAACCCGCTTTTTTGAATCATCTTCTTTAACCCCGGCTGTCTGTTCCTTGAGTGTGCGCATCCGGCCGAAAAGTTTCTCTATTCTCTGCGTTTGAGCCAAGACTTCTTCCGGAGCAAGGTAGGTAAGGCAGGTCATCGCTCGGTTATAAAACACAGGGACCGGAATCTCCGCACCATCTTCCCCTGTCTGCTTTTCAAAATCCCCCACCGGCTCCGTCTGGTGAATTTCTGTGGCGGAAACGGCATCCTCCAGAGAACCCACCTCCAGATAATCTGGAAGAAGGGCGTCTATGACTTCTTTGCAGGCCTCTTCTATAATCTGAGACGGAGACATTCTGCCCAACGGAAGATTGCTCCCAAAGAGCAGGACTACCTTGTATAAATCTCTGTCTGCCATTATATTAAGCCAAGTTCCAGACGGGCCTCATCACTCATGCGGCTCTCATCCCATTCCGGTTCAAACGTAAGTTCTATCTGAACTCCCTTTACTCCCGGAGCATCAGAAACCGCGCTGTTAACATCGTTTACCACATCGTCTGCCATTGGGCAAGTTGGAGACGTCATTGTCATACGGATGAAAACGTTTCTGTCTTCCCCTACCTTAACCTCGTAAATCAGCCCAAGGTCGTAAACATTTACCGGAATTTCCGGGTCAAAGACCTGTTTCAGCGCGCGGATCACGTTCTTCTGAACCTCCTCAACGGAGTATTTCTCGTCTTTTTCGGCCGCCATTTTCTGCTCTTCTTTCTCCTTGAAAGCCAGCGCATAGAGCTTTATCTGCTTAAGCATAGATACAAGTCCGTTTGCCCTGGTTGGAGAAAGGTTCTGCCTAAGGCCGATAGCGTCTATGAAATCTATCTCCGAATCTATGATTTCCTGCGGAGTATGCCCGTCGTAAACCCTGATCAGCAGAGAAATTATGCCCTTTGTAATTATGGCATCGCTATCTGCAGAAAAATACAGCTTCCCCTCTTTCTGGCTGCAATCCAGCCAAACGCGGCTTTGGCAACCCTTAATCAGGTTCTCGTCTTTCTTCTTTTCCTCCGCGATTACCGGCATAGACTTGCCCAAGTCTATGATATACTGGTATTTATCCATCCAGTTATCAAAGATGGAAAACTCCTCTATTATCTGCTGTTCTATCTCTTTAATTGTCATTTTTCTCCTCCCCGATATCAAATCAGCATGTTCTTAGCCCTCTGAAGACATTTTATAAACACTTGCGCTTCTTCCAGCGTATTGTAAGGGGCAAAGGATGCCCTCAGCGCAGAAGCAACTCCAAAGCTGTTCAGAAGAGGCTCCGCACACATCATGCCGCTGCGAACCGCAACACCCATTTTATCAAGCAGTTGAGCCAAATCACCTGCATTAACGCTTTTAATGTTGAATGCAAAGATTGGCGTCTTTTTAAGCCCGCTCCCTTCTGGAACGGTTCCATAAACCTCTATGTTCGGATCGGAAGCCAGCGCCTCTGTCATATAGGCCACGATTCTGTCTTCTTCCTCCGCCAGCGCTGCGCCAACTTCTCCACTTCTCAGATATTCCGCAAATTCCAGCGCCGGAAGCAAGGAGGATGCGCCGGTAAAGTTCGGCGTTCCGGCCTCCAGTCTAAGCGGCAGCTGGGCGTATGTAGTCTTCTGATATGTAACCGTTTCCACCATATCTCCCCCACCCATGTACGGCGGAAGTCTTTCCAGCATTTCTTTCTTTCCATACAGAACCCCTACTCCCGTTGCGCCGTAAATTTTGTGGGCGGAAAAAGCGTAGAAATCGCAATCCATGGCCTGCACGTCCACTTTCTCGTGCACAATTCCCTGGGCCCCGTCTACCAGAACCGGAATGCCCTTGGCGTGGGCCTTGGATATCATTTCCCCTACTGGATTCACAAGACCGGTAATGTTGGATATATGCGTGAGAGCCAGTATCTTAACCCTATCCGTAAGCATAGAGTCCAGCTCCTCCACGGCAACCCGTCCGCTTCTTCCCCTATCCAGCATAACATCCGTAGGAATGACCTTTACAACAGCTTCGTTCCTTTCTGCGGCCAGTTGCCACGGCACTATATTGGAATGATGGGAGTCCCCTTCTATCAGAATCTCGTCTCCGGGCTTAAGCCGGCGGCAAAAAGTATCCGCAACAAGGTTTATGGAAGCGGTTGTGCCGCTGGTAAATACAATATTTTCCCTGTCTGGGGCGTTGATAAAGGAGCGGACTTTTTCCCTGGCAGATTCGTACAGATTTGTGGATTTGTCGCTGAGCTCATACATGGAGCGGTGCACGTTGGCATTGGAGTGCACCATTGCATCGCCGAGAAAATCAAGCACTTGGCGCGGCTTCTGGGTGGTGGCGGCATTGTCCAGGTACACCAGTGGCTCCCCGTTCATTTTCTGTGACAGGGCTGGAACCTCATGCCTTACGGCAGCTAATATTTCGTTTCTTTTGCCTTCCATGTTGCCAAATCTGTGCAAAGGGCAAAAATACAACGTTTTTTTCATAAATTTGCTCAATATGAACAAGACCGTATTGATAACCGGAGCAACCAGCGGTATCGGAAAGGCCTGCGCCGTAAGGTTTGCACAGGGCGGATATGACATTATCCTCACCGGAAGAAGCAGGGAAAAAGTTTCTGAAACAGAGAAGGAAATCCTGTCTTTGTGCCCCAACATAGAGACCTATCCGCTGATTTTCGACGTGCGGGATAAGAACGCCGCCCAGAAGGCAATCCTTTCTCTTCCAGAGGATTGGGCAGATATAGACGTGCTCGTGAACAATGCCGGTCTGGCTCTTGGCCTGGACCCGGAGTACGAGGGAGACATAGACGACTGGGAGACCATGATAGACACCAACATCAAGGGCCTTCTCTACATGACAAGGCTGGTGGTGCCGGGAATGGTCAGGCGCAACAAAGGCCACATCATCAATATCGGAAGCGTGGCAGGAGATGCCGCCTACGCCAATGGCAACGTTTACTGCGCCACCAAGGCTGCTGTAAAGGCCCTCAGCGATGGCCTCCGCATAGACCTGGCCCACACACCTTTGCGTGTTACAAACATAAAGCCGGGGCTTGTGGAAACCAACTTCTCCAACACCCGCTTCCACGGAGACAACGCCCGGGCTGACAAGGTTTACAGGGGCATCAAGCCGCTCAGCGGGGCAGATATTGCAGACGTGGCGTTCTATGCGGCCAGCGCTCCGGCTCACGTGCAGATAGCAGAAGTCCTGGTGCTGGCAACCCACCAGGCCAGCGGCAGTGTCATCTTCCGGGAAGAGTAGCCTGCGGACAGCTACGCGTAACACGTTCTCCCACCGCAGTTTAGGATATTGAATGATTTATTGTGTAGGTAAAATATTTAAAGATTTCTTATGTACGATTATATAAAGGGGCAACTCGTAGAAACCAACCCTACCCAGGCAGTTGTAGAGGCCGGCGGCATTGGCTACCGGCTGGAGATTTCTCTTCAGACATTCACGGATATTCAGAACCTCAAAGAGGTTAAACTCTACATCTACTACCATGTAAAAGAGGATGTTGCAATGTGGTACGGCTTTGCCAGCAAGGAAGAGCGGGAGATGTTCATGCTCCTGATCAACGTGAATGGCGTGGGGCCGAATACCGCCAGGATGATTCTGTCATCGCTGAGTACAGAAGAACTGCGCAACGCCATCATATCTGACGATGTCCGTAAGATTAAGGGTGTCAAGGGTATAGGTCTCAAGACCGCCCAGAGGCTCATCATAGATCTCAAGGATAAGGTTCTCAAGGGCGCGGATACCACAACCCTGCCGCTTGGCCCTGCAGCCAAGAACCCTACGGCGGAAGAGGCTCTCGGAGCTCTTATGATGCTGGGATTCAACAAACAAGCCTCCGAAAAGGCGGTAGGGGATATCCTCCGGGAAAAGCCGGACTGCAGCGTAGAACAGCTCATAAAGCTCGCGCTCAAGAAACTCTAACGGAAACACTCTCCGCGCTGCCATGCCCAAAACAATCAAAACCAACGGGAACAACGCCTCAAACCATGCGGCAGGGGTTCTATCTGTGCGGCAGAACTCCCTGAGGGCTTGGGTGTTGGCATCGCGTCCAAAGACCCTGGCCGGAGCGGTTGCGCCCGTGCTTGTGGGCATTGCACTGGGATTTGCCGTGCTTTTGACCTACGGACAATGGCGCACGGGAATCATCCCCGCCGGTATCTGCGTGCTGTTTGCCCTGGCAATGCAGATAGACGCCAACTTTATCAACGATTATTTCGACTTCAAAAAAGGGGCGGATTCCGGAGAAAGACTCGGCCCGGAAAGGGCTTGTTCCCAAGGGTGGATAACCCCGGGAGCCATGAAAACCGGGATTATCATAACAACCATAATATCAGTGCTTATCGGCTTGCCGCTGATTTATTACGGAGGCTGGTGGATGCTGGCGGTAGGGCTGTTCTGCATTCTTGGGGCTTTTCTCTACACAACCAGGCTTTCATACCTGGGGCTGGGGGATGTCATGGTTGTGCTGTTCTTTGGAATTATCCCTGTTCTGTTTACGTTCCACGTTATCTCTCCAAGCAACCTTTTTGTCTCCCCGGGTGAGCTTGGATGCGATGCTGTGGAAATAGGTGCGTCCATCTCCAGGGGGATGGTGCTTCTTGTGGTCTGTGCCGGAACCTGTGTGGGTCTGGTTGTAAACAACCTTTTGATTATCAATAATTATCGCGACAGGGAACTAGATGCCAAAAACGGAAAGAAAACGCTTGTGGTAAGGCTTGGGGCCAAGGCTTCAGAGTGGCTTTACCTGCTAAACGGATGCCTGGCCACCGCGGGAGCAATGGCCATTGTGGGCTGGCTGAAAAAGGCGCTTGCGCCCGTGGCTCCGGAGGGCGGCGCATGGTCTTTCCCGTTCCAACTGGTGATTCCGCTGCTGTTTCTGCCTTTCCTGTTTGCAGCCCACCGAAATATGGTGCGGATAAACCATGGCAGAGAGCTCAATGCAGTGCTGGGGCAAACATCGCGGAGTATACTGATCTACAGCGTTCTATTTGTCCTGTCCGTTATCTCCGTGGTTCTTCCGGTTTGGTGGAGTCGCTGAGATTTCATACTTTTGACATTTGCAAAAACATATTGATAATCACATAAAAACTTTGAATATGAATATTCCTTCAAATCTCAAGTACTCTAACGACCACGAGTGGGTTAG
>JAFZMA010000118.1 GCA_017551215.1 Bacteroidales bacterium
AGTAAAGCGAGTGCCTTGTTTTTGATTAAGAAGGAAAAAGTAAAGACATGAACGGCAAACAATGACATAAACCGGGCTATCCGACATATGGATTTCAGAAAACCATTGCCATGGATAGCATGGAGTTAAACGCCCACTGGTCTGGGGAATGGTTTTCCATGTCTTGTTATTTTAAAAGGAGGAAAAAATGAATGCAGTACAGGAAATCAGCAGATTACTTAATGTTACCAGAACAGAGAATGGAGACTTGGCATATAAATCTACAGGTTCTTTCTGTCTAGATTATTTCTCTCTCTGTGGAGGATTGCGGCATAATACCAGCGACTTGGAGAAGCTTTTTGTGAAGGCATACTCTGAGGACCCGATTCTTGCAATCAAGATTCTGTTCTATATGCGTAATATCAGGGGTGGGCTTGGAGAGCGGAACAGCTTCCGTGTTCTTTTGCGTAATCTTGCAGTTTCTCATCCAGATGTAGTGCGCCAGATTATATATGCAATACCAGTATATGGCCGTTGGGATGATATCCTAGCCCTTTTGGGAACCCCTGCCGAGCCGGATGCAGTTGCTGTGATTAAGGAGCAGCTTGAGAAGGATAAAGAGATTATTGAGAAGGGTAATAAAGGTGGCGACTCTGTTAGTCTTTTGGGCAAATGGCTTCCTTCTGTTAATGCCAAAGGGGGAACCACCTATGCTATAAAGCTTATGAAGGCGCTCGGAATGAATGCTGTAGGGTATCGCAAGTTATGTTCTGCCCTGCGCAGGGAGATTAGAATTATCGAGAACAACCTTCGGGCCAAGGATTATACCTTCGATTATTCCAAACAGCCCAGCCAGGCTATGCTCAAGTATAAGAAGGCTTTTCTTCGGAACGATGCAGAGCGGTACAAGGAATTCCTTAATAAGGTTATCCGCCAGGCTGCAAACCCCGACCTGATACCGGAGAATGAGCGGGTAAAGCTGAACACCAAGACCCTTTATCCATACCAGATTGTTGCTCCTATTATGGAGTCAATCGGCTGGAACAGCCATATTACAGGAGAGGTGATTTTACCTCTTGAGGCCAGCTGGAGAGCAATAGACAGAACTGTATATAATTCTAGGACTATTGTAGTGCGGGATGGCTCTGGTTCTATGTATTGGCGTGGCGGAAAAGATGCTCCAATTAATATTGCTACTTCTCTTGCCCTGCTTTTTGCAGAGCAGTTGGATGGAGCATATAAGAACAGCTTTATTACCTTCAGCAGCCAGCCGGAACTGATTCAGATTCCAGATGCGTGTGATACCTTGAAGAAGAAGCTGGAGTTCATCGTCAAGTTCGGTGATTGTTCCAATACCGATATCGGCAAGGTGTACCAGGTGATTCTGCAGGCAGCCTTGAGCGAGAATATTCCGCCAGAGGAGATGATTGAGCGTATTTTGATTATCTCTGATATGGAGTTTGATTGCTGTTCCAACCATGAGTCGTGCTTTGATTACTATAAACGGAAGTTTGCAGAGAACGGATATAATCTACCGGAGATTGTATTCTGGAACGTGGATGCCCGCAATGTTCATATGCCTGTTACAATGAATGAGCAGGGGGTAAAGCTTGTCAGCGGCGCAAGCCCGGCCATTTTTGCAGATGTGGTTTCTGACACTCTTAAAGTAACTACACCCTATGACCTTATGCTCAAGATTCTGGCACCCTATGCAGAGTTTGATCGGGTTATTGCTTGATTAAACACTAAGCTGTAGTTTCTCTTATAAGCCACTGGCGGATGACGGCAAGCACGTACTGCTGTTCATCCGGGGTAAGCTCGCGCCCCTTGGGGATGGCGTGCCACTTCTCAAGGCAGCCCCGGCAGCAGCATCCGGTGGCGTGCTGGGCAATGAACACAGGGTGGTTCTTCATGGGTGTCTGCTTGCCGTCATTGGGGATGTCGGCGGCGAAAAGGCGGGTCTGGAGCAGATCTTTCGCATGCTCCATTATTGTATCAAGCCCCTTCTCCTGAAAATAAGACAGCTCCCGCCTTCTCAGGTGGAAGCTGCTTCTGAATTTCGAGTTTGCCAGCCGCTCAAACAGCTGGTTCATATCTGAAAACATATCACTTGGAAGTAATGAAGCTGCCGCCCATGCCAGG
>JAFZMA010000119.1 GCA_017551215.1 Bacteroidales bacterium
CTGGAATAGGTAGCTTCCACTATATCCTCGTCATACTGTTCCCCCGGCTGGATTAGATTCAGGCGGTTAAGTACCTTTCCCCTTACCAGGTTGGCCGACTGGGAATAGCTGATGACTTTTATATTTCCGTACCGAATAGTGTCTATCTGGTTCCTCCACACTGTAAGAAGTGAGTCTCTGCGGGCAACAATGGAGGAATCGGGAGAAATCCTGATTGGGCGGTTCTGCTGGAAATTTCTCCTTGTGGAAACCAGAACATCCGAGAAAGTGAACACTTTATGAGGTCTTGCGTCTTTCTCGCTCCCGCTTCTCAGATAGTCCCTGATGGCAATATCCAGATGGCTTTTTCCGTTATGCTCCAGCGTATCTCCGGTAAAGAAAAGGAAGCCTTTGTCAAAACCAAAGTAGCCGCTGTTTCTGAAAATCTCTGCTACCCTTTCCGATTCCTGTTCCAGAATATCTTCAGACAGCCAGTCACCAACTTTTACCAGACTTTCTTTCCTGTTTGCGGACATGATATCATACATATCCACATCCGGGATGGTGTATGTAACAGTATCTATTATGTATCGCTTGCCTGGAGTAACCGTATATGTAACCTTGGTCCTCTTTTTCTCAGTGTTTACGGAAGAAGTGATTTTTGAGTCGTAGAAACCCTTGAACTTCATGTGGTTAAGCATGTTCTTCACAGAGCTTTCCACAAGGTCTTCGTCAAATATGAGAGGAGGTGTGCCCATTTTCTCCGCGATTTTGTCCCACCCCTTGCCGGTTCCCTTTCCTGTATTGTAGAGAGCCACGCTGAACTGGTAACCGAAAATACCTTTTTTAGGAGTCTGCTTGATGTATTTGGAGAGGTCGCTGAGTTCCTCGGGCTGTTTTCCGTTAAAGACTATCTCATTGGCAGAAAGCAGGCTTTTGTCTTCCGGAATGACCTTGGTCATGCTGCAGGAAGACAGAAGCGCACATAGCGCAAAGACTGTTATTAGGGCTTTGATTTTCATATTTGACATCAAAATTACTCAAAAACCGACAAATAAAGCCAATAATGAATATATTTGCATTGCCAAAGACAATCCGGCTCACTTGGATTGCCCGAAAATTGATAAACTAACTTACTTGGATTTGCAATATGAAGAACAAGTACATCAATTTGGTGGAGCAGACATTCGACTGGCCACAAGCTGAATTCAGAGTAGAAAACGGTAATCTCTTTTTCCATGATATTCCTATGATGGATGTCATAGACCAGTATGGGACGCCTCTCAAAATCACCTATCTTCCAAAGATATCCAGTCAGATTCAGAGAGCAAAGAGAATGTTCAACGTGGCAATGGCAAAGGTGGACTACAAGGGCAGCTACCATTATTGCTACTGTACAAAGAGTTCCCATTTTGCATTCGTTCTCCAGGAGGCGCTCAAGAACGACATTCATCTTGAAACATCTTCCGCCTTTGATTTCAATCTCGTGGATTCCCTTTATGATGAGGGACTTATAGACAAGAATATTGTAATTGTCTGCAATGGATACAAAAGAGACCTATACATAGAGAACATTGCCGCCAAGTGTAACGACGGGTGGAAAAACATCATTCCGATTCTGGACAACATGGGAGAGTTCGACGATTTGGACAAGGCTGTAAACGCCAAGACAAACATAGGTATCCGCATTGCTTCCGAGGAGGAGCCAAAGTTTGAATTCTACACGTCACGTCTGGGAATCAGATATTCGGATATTGTTCCTTTCTACAAATCCAAGATAGCCAAGAGCGGCAAGTTCGCTCTTAAAATGCTTCATTTCTTCATAAATACAGGTATAAAGGACAATGCTTACTACTGGAACGAACTTTCCAAGTGCGTGAACGTGTATTGCGATCTTAAAGCAGTTTGTCCAGACCTGGATTCATTGAATATCGGAGGCGGATTCCCTATCAAATCTTCTCTTGTGGAAGATTACGACTATGAATACATGACAGAGGAAGTGATTTCCCAGATCAAGACAATATGCAACCAGAGAGGAGTTGCCGAGCCTCAGATATTCTCCGAATTCGGAAGTTTTACCGTGGGAGAAAGCGGAGCAACCATCTTCCAGGTTCTTGATGTAAAGCAGCAGAACGACCGCGAGCGCTGGTACATGATAGACAGCTCTTTCATGACAACACTTCCGGATATATGGGGAATAAAGAAGAGATTCATCATGCTCCCTATCAACAAGTGGGAGGAGCAGTATCAGAGAGTGTTCCTTGGCGGACTTACCTGTGACTCAGAAGATTACTACAATGCAGAGGCTCACTCCAACGCAATCTTCCTCCCTATTACCGAGGGCCGCAGAGAAGAGGAGCCTCTATACATCGGATTCTTCCACACGGGTGCGTATCAGGAATCGATAGCCGGTTACGGCGGCATCCAGCACTGTCTTATTCCGGCACCAAAGCACGTGATCATAGACAAGGATGCAACCGGAGACTATACCACAAAGCTCTTCAGCAAGGAGCAGTCTTACAAGAGCATGCTAAAGATACTCGGCTACTAGTATGGAAAAACGCCTGACATCCGCTAAAATCAAGCAGATACGCTCTCTCCAGCAAAAGAAGTTCAGGGCAGAGACTTCTTTGTTTACGGTAGAGGGGGAGAAGATGGTGGAAGAAGCCCTGGCCTCAGGATTCGATGTCGAATCCGTTTGGAAGAGAGATGAGATAGGAGAAAAGGACATGGCCCGCATATCATCCTTTTCCTCCCCTTCCCCCATACTTGCCGTATTAAGGCAGAAGACTTTTTCTCTCAGCGATATATCTCTGGAAAAGAACAGGTTGTATCTTCTGCTCGATGGCGTGAAAGACCCTGGAAACCTGGGCACAATTATCCGCCTTGCAGACTGGTTCGGAGTAAGCGCTGTGTTCTGTTCAGAGGATTGCGTAGAGCTGTATAATCCCAAGACAGTCCAGGCCACAATGGGCGCAATCTTCAGAGTGAAAGTGTGTTATGCCAACCTTAAATCCATCGCTGAGGAAGCAGGCAAAAAAGGGATTCCGGTATTCGGCACTTTCCTGGACGGCAAACCTTTGAGCGGCAGTTTCTTCCAGGAGATAGAGGCGGGCGGCATTATTGTTCTGGGAAGCGAATCTTTCGGCATTTCCAGGGAGTTGTCCGCAGCAATTCCGGCAGAGAAGCACATACTCATCCCTTCTTACGATATCAAGGGAAAAGTGCGTAATGCTGGTACAGGTTCTGAATCTTTGAATGTGGCAACTGCCTGTGCCTCAATACTTTCTCTGGTCAGGGCAAGATAATCCCTATCCGGATATCTCCATCCATTTTTCAAGTTTGGCGTCTCTCTCTTCCTTAAGGCGGGAGTACTCCAGGGAGAGTTTTTCTATCTCCTGAGGCTGTGGCAAAGACAGTTTTTCTTCTATGTCGGATATCTTGTAGTCCAGCTCAGCGATTTCATTCTCAAGCTTTTCCACTTCCTTTCTGCGCCTTCTTTCCTCCTTGCTCTCAGCCCTTATCAGCTGGGAGTCTTTTATCTGAACAGGCTTTTCTTCCGCCGGTTTCTTCTCTTCCTTAACGGGAGCCGGCGCTGCAAGAAGGTCTTTGCGGAGATGTTCAAGATAGGTTTCTATCCCTCCCAGATGCTCCTTGACTTTTCCGTCCCTGAATTCGTAAGCCTTATCTACCAGGCCGTTGAGGAAATCCCTGTCGTGAGAGACAATTATTAATGTGCCGTCGTATTTCAGCAGAGCCTGCTTAAGGATTTCCTTGCTCTGGATATCCATGTGGTTGGTTGGCTCGTCAAGTGCCAGAAGGTTGTAAGGCTTGAGTATCAGCTTGGCCATTGCAAGCCTCGCCCTTTCTCCACCGCTGAGCACCGCTACTTTCTTGTCTACATCCTCTCCCTTGAAAAGGAAGGCACCAAGCAGGTCTCTCAGTCTCTGACGGTATTCACCAGGCGCCGCGTTTTCCAATGTGGAATATACGGTCTCGTTTTTATCCAGAATATCTTCCTGATTCTGAGCGTAATATCCAAGAGCAACATTGTAGCCGTGCTCGGCCTTTCCCTCAAGCGGATCAAGCTCACCGATGACAACCCTCATCATTGTGGTCTTGCCCTCTCCGTTTCTGCCCACAAACGCCACTTTCTCTCCCCTTTCTATAGTTATGTCCACTTTAGACGCAACAACATTGCTGCCATAGCCAATGCTCAGATCCTCAGAGCGGAAGACCACTTGGCCGCTTCTCGGAGCCGGAGGAAACTTCACTGTCATGGCTGCTTTGTCCTCCAGATCCACCTCAATCCTTTCCAGCTTGTCCAGCGCCTTGATGCGGCTCTGAACCTGATTGCTCTTTGTGGCTTTGTAACGGAATCTCTCTATGAATTCCTCCGTTTTTTCAATCATCCTCTGCTGGTTCTCGTAAGCAGACCGCTGCTGTTCCATCCTTTCCTTGCGGAGAATCTTGTATTGGGAATAAGGAACCTTGTAATCGTGTATCTTACCGAGCATTATCTCGATAGTTCTGCTTGTTGTGCTGTCCAGGAATTTGCGGTCGTGGGATATAAGAAGCACAGAGCCTTTGAATGCCTTCAGGTAATTCTCGAACCATTGTATGGACTCTATGTCCAGATGGTTGGTGGGCTCGTCCAAAAGCAGGCAGTCCGGTTTGGAAAGCAGAATCTTGGCCAGCTCAATTCTCATGTTCCAGCCCTGGCTGAGTTCCCTTGTCGGACGCTCGAATTCCTCCGGCTTGAATCCCAGTCCGGTGAGAACTTTCTCCGCCTGGCTGCGCGGCGGTTCGCTCTCCATCATAGCCACCCTATCCTGGACATTGTTGAGTTCAACTATCAGATTGTTGTATGCATTAGACTGATAATCTGTTCTTTCTGAGAGCTGAGCCGTTATCTGGTCTATCCTGGAATGAAGTGCAAAAAGCCCGTCAAAGGCTTTCATGGCCTCCTCCATCACTGTCTTGTCTTTAGTGTGGCTCATTATCTGGGGCAGATAGCCAATCCTCTCTCCCTTTGTCTTTGTAATAGTCCCCGATGTAGGAGACACATCGCCGAGAATGAGCTTGAGAAGCGTGGATTTGCCGGCCCCGTTTTTTCCGACAAGGCCGATTTTTTCGTTATCTCCGATATGTATGCTTATGTGGTCCAGAAGGGTGAATGCACCCCAGGAAAGCGTTAATTCATTGACAGTTATCATCCCTTGGCTTCCTCCCTTTCTTCAAAGTCTGTCCCTTCCTCCTTCTTTGCTCGGCACATCAAGATGCTGATTTCATAAAGTCCGTACAGAGGAAGTCCTACAGCCATAAGGGTAAACGGATCTCCTGTAGGAGTTATGATGGCTGCAATAATCAGGAGCACGACAAAGGCGTGTCTGCGGTATTTTTTCAGGGTGTGCCTGTACAGGAGTCCAAGCTTGGACAGCAGGGCGGCCAGAGTCGGAAGCTCAAACACAATTCCCAATATGAGAATCAGGGAAAAGAACGTGGAAATATAGGACCTGAGGGATATCTGGTTTGCAACTTCTTCCGTGACCTGGTAAGTTCCCAGGAATCGCAGAGTAAGTGGGAGCAGAAGGAAGTATCCGACCAGCACTCCGGAATAGAAGAATATGGCTGCAAGGGAGAAGGCCCTTATGCCTGCCTTTTTCTCTTTTGGATACAGTGCCGGGCTCACAAAAGTCCATAGCAGATAGAGAATTATGGGCGTGCAGACAACAATCGCAAAATAGAAAGATGTGCTGATGTGTATGAAAAACTGCGCCGGCAGGTCTATGTTGATGATGCTGAGCTTGAACGGCCCAAGAGGCTCCTGTCCGAACCATGCCATAACGCGGTCCACAAACCTGTACAGCACAAAGTTGTCGTCCGTGGGGGCGAACACTATTCCGAACATGAAATCCTTGAAGATGAAGAACACTATGGCAGCCCCTAAAAGGATGAGAGCTGAACGGAAGAGAATCTTCCTCAGCTCATCCAAATGCTCCCAGAATGTCATGTTCTTCTCTGCCAAGGGGAAGAAGTGTTAATTCTCAATATCTTTCTTGATATCTTTCAGGGTAGATTTAACTTCGTCGTCCTTGATCTCGTCTTCCACGCCTTTCATTCCGTCTTTGAAACTCTTGACACCTTTGCCAATTCCTTTCATTAGCTCAGGAATCTTTCTTCCTCCGAATAGAAGCAGGATGACGAATGCGATAATCAGGATTTCTCCCCATCCGAACGAACCGAATAAAAGCAGGCTTTTCATAATATGATGTTTTTATAATTTTCTAATCCCGACAAATTTAATGATTTTTTCCCAGTTCTCAATCTTCCGGAAAATATGCCTCTATTTTTTCCAGAAAGACTTTGGGCGCCCTTACAGGAATTCTCCTGTCTGCGCTGATGAAGCCAACGATTACGGTTCCAAAGCAGATGAGTTCATCTTTCTGGTTGAATATCTTCTGGTCAAAAACCAACTTTGCCTGAGGCTTCTTTGTGAGTGTGGTTACAACCCTGAGGCAATCCCCCATTCTGGAAGGCAGCTTGAAATGTATATCCACGCTCACTACCGGGAACATGATATTCTCCTGCTCCATCTTCTCGATCGGAATGCCCAGTTCCTTCATCATCTGGTTTCTTCCGCATTCAAAGAAACGCACATAGTTGGAATGATGGACTATACCCATCTGGTCACATTCGTAGTACCTTACATCCAGTTTACATTCAGAGGAATACATATTATATCTTATATGGTTAACGTTTCTTTCTTATCAATTGCCCCGTTACAAGTACAAGGGAGGTTGCAGCTATGAGTATAAGCCAGGTCAGTGCATCAAGCCTGACAGTCCTGAAAAGTTCTCCCGGAACAAACTCTACTATTGCGAGCTGGAGAATGAATATCAGGGATACCACAATTACAAAATTCCTGTTTGAGCCCAGTTTGTAGAACGGTCCGTGAGACGTCTCCAGGCATCTGGCGTTAAACAGATTCCACATCTGCATCAGCACAAATCCGGTAAAGAAAATGGAAAGGAACCTGCTGTAGCTGGCTCCGCTACTCTGGTGAGGATCCAGCAGCATGAACAGGAAGGCAGCGGCAAACATGCCTATACCCGCAAGCATTATCCGGCCCCACATCTTTTTTGTGATAATGGAATCCTGAATCTTTCTAGGTTTCTCTTTCATGACAGACGGATCCTTTGGCTCGGAAGCCAGGGCCAGAGCCGCCAAAGTGTCCATTATCAGGTTAATCCAAAGGATCTGGGTTATTGTCAGCGGATACTCTTCATTAAGCAGAAGCGGGCCCGCAATGGCTGTAAGAAGGGCTGCCACGTTTACGCTGAGCTGGAAGAAAATGAACCTCTGGATGTTGTGGTAAATGCTCCTTCCCCATTCCACTGCAGAAACTACGGTGGAGATGGAATCGTCAAGAATTACAATGTCGCTGCTTTCCCTTGCAACTGATGTTCCGCTTCCCATGCTCAGACCCACGTTCGCATAGTTCATAGCCGGCGCATCGTTGGTTCCGTCTCCCGTTACAGCAACCACCTCTCCCATTTTCTCGAGAAGCTTGACTAGCCTCATCTTATCCTCCGGCCTGGCTCTGGACATTACCTTTATGTCAGGTATTCTCTTTAACGCCTCCTCGTCTGAAAGGGATGAGAATTCAGGTCCGGTTATGGAATTCTTTTCTAAGGTATCGTTGTCTTTCCAGAGAGTGGCTTGTCTTGCTATTTCAATGGCTGTGAGTGAATTGTCTCCGGTAACTATCTTGATTGCAATACCTGCGCTTTCGCATTTTGCTATGGCCTGGGGAACATCTTCCCTGACCGGGTCCTCAATGGCTGCGAACCCGTCATATTCCAGTTCCGATATCTGGCCGGAAAGGTTCTCTTTACTGAAACTCTCGAGCAGATTCTTATGGGCAAAGCAGATACATCTCATGCCCCTCTTCTGGAAAGAGGCAATCCTTTCCAGTTCCCCGTCCTTGCCGGAAAAAACTGAACAAAGACCAATTACGGTTTCCGGAGAACCCTTGAGGAACAGCCTGATACCGTCTTGAGTGGCGGCGACGGAAACCATGTACTTCAGGTCTGAGGAAAACGGGATTCTTTCCAGAATCTCGCAGCCTTTTCTCAAAGACAGGTAATCCCATCCTTTTTCTTTGATGTACAGGAGCATTGCCCCTTCAGTAGGATTTCCGATGAACTTGTCCTGATCCAGAAATGCGGTTGAATTCAAGCTGATGGCAAGAGCGGTGTCCAGACAATCCTTGAGTGTGGATTCCGCAACCTTCATCTTGTTCTGGGTAAGAGTGCCGGTCTTGTCCGTGCAGATTACGGTGGATGCTCCCATGGTCTCGCAGGCATGCATCTTCCTTACCAGGGCATTCTGCGCTGTCATCTTGCGCATGCTGTAGGCCAAGGCAAGGGAAATGCTCATAGGCAAGCCTTCAGGCACAGCCATCACTATAAGGGTTACGGCCAGCATGAACATGGTAATCAGGTGGTTGATTCCGTCCGGAGTGGACAGGGACAGGCCGTTATGCAATTCATAGAAAAGTAGGGCTATGAATACCAGAACAGAGACTGTAATACCAACTTTTCCAATCTGCGAGCCCAGTTTTGAAAGTTGGCGTGTAAGCGGAGTCTGAACCCCGGTTATTTCGCTTGCGGCTCTGGCCGTTTTTCCGATTTCCGTGGAATCTCCCACAGTTTCTACCAGCATGGTCCCCTCACCCTCGCTAACCGTTGTTCCTCTGTACACCTTGTTCGGGGAGTATGCTGTCTTGTATTCAGACACCGGTTCGGCCTTTTTGGAAGAAGGCTTGCTTTCTCCGTTTAGGCTGGATTCATTCACCTTTAAATCAACGGCATAGACAACGGTCCCGTCTGCCGGAACTTCATCGCCGAGATTAAGGATAATATAATCCCCCACTACAACTTCAGATTTGTGGATGAGGGTGACCGCGCTTTCTCCGCCTTCCTTCTGGCGGAGAGCCTTGACCGGTGCCTCGTCGCTGATTTTGTTGAGGATATCGAATTCCTTGCCGGCCTTTCTCTCGTTGAAAAAGGAAACCAGAGTTGCAAGTATTATCGCCACAATTATTCCCGCGCTTTCCAGAAGGGAGCCTTTGCCGAAAGCCAGGGTTATGGTAAGGGAAATGGCGGCCGCAATGCTCAGGATAATGATGAGCGGATCCTTGAACTTTCCAAGCAGCAGGATAAACCAGTGCTCCCTCTTTGGCGGAGTGAGCACATTGCTGCCGTACTTTATGCGGCTTTCTTCTACTTGCTTGCTATTTAAGCCTTTGTAGGAGTTCATCCAGAGCCTTCAGCTTTTCCAGTGCATCGCTTTCCTTCTTCCTCTCAAGATCCACCACGGCCTTTGGAGCGCTGCTTACGAACCTCTCGTTGGAAAGCTTTTTCCTTACGGAAGCAAGGAATCCCGTATATCTGTCTATTTCTGCCTTGATCTTTGAGATTTCTGCCTCTACATCCACCTGAACAGGAACAAAGAACTCTGTGGTTCCGACCATGAAGTTGACTCCTGTCTGCTCCTGGTTGAAAGCCTCTGTCTCCTCTATTCTGGAAACGTTGGCAAGCTTGGAAATCAGCGCACTGACAGAAGATGCAAACGGCTTCTTGACATACAGTTCCACTGCCTGCTTTGGAGAAATCTGTTTGCTCTGGCGGATATTGCGGATATTGATGATGCAGCCTCTTGCAATCTCGAAATCTTCCAGAGCCTGGCTGCTGACTTCTCCTGAATCAGGCTGCCTCTGGAGCATTATTGTCTCTCCTTCTCTCCTCGGCGACAGGTTCTGCCACAGTTCTTCCGTGATGAACGGCATGAAAGGATGCAGAAGCTTGAGAAGGCTGTCGAAGAAAGAAATGGTCTTGTCGTATGTAAAGCGGTCTGTCTTTTCTCCGAACGCCGGCTTTACGGCCTCCAGATACCATGCGCAGAATTCATCCCAGAACAGCTTGTAGATGGTCATTGTGGCATCTGAAATCCTGAACTTGGAGAAGTGGTCCGCTATGGTTGCAATAGACTGGGAAAGAAGACTCTGGA
>JAFZMA010000120.1 GCA_017551215.1 Bacteroidales bacterium
ACGCCTATAAATCAACGAATTACGCACATGAACCTATCTAATTTTGCATAGGTTAAAACCCGTATATTTTTGATATTCAGGACGTTTGCTTGCAGGGCCTTACCGTTGCACGCTCTTTTTGCCGAGAATTGAGTATCTTTGATTTCAAATTCAACGATATATGAAAAGAACGGTTTTTCTTCTTGTGGTACTCTTTGCAAGCAGTATGGCATTTTCACAGGTAAAGATCAAGGATGCGGCCAAGGTTCCGCTTACGCCTCAACTAATAGCCGATTTTGCTGACTGGACTCCGGAGGACACAGAGATAAAGGGTTCCACCCAGGGGCTTGCCATGTACAAGAATTACACTGTGGTGCTGCACGATAACGGGATGTGCTGCATCTACGATATGAAGAAGAAAGCCCTGCTTGCGGCATATATGATGGAAGGCAATACCTCTCACTGCAACAATGCTTTCTTCGGCAAGGAGAAATATTCCCGCAAGTCTAAGTTCCCTCTGCTTTACGTATCCGAATGCAGAGGGAAACACGCCTGCCTTGTCACCGACATTACCCTGGAAGGCAGCAAGATAGTGCAGAAAATCTACTATGAGGGAACGGACTATCCGGGCTCGATTGACTGGTGCGCGGATGTTAAGAACGGCTTCATCTACACTTTTGGCGGAAGGAACGGGGATTTCAAGCTGCTGAAGAAATTCCGTATGCCAAGGCTCTCTGATTCTGACGAGAACGGGGAAGTGCATCTTAAGGATGCGGACGTGCTGGATGTCACCCGCATAGAGAGCGGTATCAATATCTGGCAGGGAAGCTTTGTAATGGGAGACTATGCCTTTCTGCCGGACGGCTATCCTCCTCACGACAGGCTTCTTCACATTGTGAATCTGAAAACCAAGCAGATAGAACGTACAGCCAATCTCAACGACTTGAATGACGAACCGGAAGGAATAGACATACACGGAAAATGGGCGTATGTTATTTTCCATACGCCCAAGCAACCCCGGCATTCCAAACTCTGGAGATTCTCGCTGAAGTAAAGTTACCTCGACTGGGAGAAGAGCCACTGTAGGCGGGTGGATGTATAGCTCTGCTTGCAGGTCTGTTCGTGAGTCCAGCCGGTTATTACATCCAACTTTGTCTTTCCTCCGAGTTTATCCAGTTCAGCGATGAAAGTCTGGACAGTTTCCACGCTCATTATGTTGTCAGCCGTCCCCATTACGGCATAGACCGGAGTCTTTACCACATTGGAGGGATTGCACTTGGACGGGTTACCCGCGCAAGGCATAGCTGCCGCAAAAAGTGTGGGATAAGCATTTACCAGCGCCCAGGTTCCTGTTCCTCCCATTGAACCGCCCAAAACATAAATTTTGGAGGAATTTACATTGGAACCTGCCGCCACATTGTCCAACAGAGCCTTGACTGCAGGCTGGATTGACGCCCCGTCCCAGTTGCCGGAAGACGGACATTGCGGAACAATCATCACGGCTTTAGCCCCGGCGTTCTTAAGGTATTCGGAAACGGATGTAACGCCAGGCTCCGCAATCTGCTTTTCGTTGTCGGATCCTTTGGCTGAACCTCCGTGGAGATAAAGCACGAGTATATTCTTCCCCTCTTTACCGCTATTTATCAAAGCCTTGCGATAAGGAAGGGCGGTACCCGCAAAAGTACCGCTCTCCTTTGTGAAAGTTATCTGTTGCGGCGTGTCCTCTTTGGGAGTCTCCTTTTCCGGCTCGATGGAGTTGCTGCTTTTGCTGCATGAAACCATTGCCAGGCAGAAGAATAACGCTGCTATTTGATACCTTTTCCCCATAGACAAATCATCTCTTACTCGGTGGTCTGAGGTTCGTCTGCTGGACGAGGGCCTCTTGGAGCAGGACGCTGTCCCTTGCCTGGGCGAGGGCCGTTACCCGGACGCATGCCCTTGCCGTTGCGGGCTCCCTGCTGCTTTGTCCTGAGCTTATTCTGGATCTGAGCCTCAACGTTGAAGAAGCGGGAGAGCTGCTTAGCGTCAAGAACCTTGGCAAACTCATCGATGTACTGGAGTTTGACGGCCTGGACTCTCTGCTGCCTTTCAGCCTTTTCCTTTTCCATCTTCACAACCTCCTCCGTTGTGAGTTGCTTACGCTCAGGCTTTGCCTCAGCCTGATTTGCCTGAGGCTTTTCTCCTTTCTTCACCTCGCCTTTTGGAGGCATCGGACGATTTGGCCTTCCTTCTCCAAAAGCCTCTCTCATAGCGTCCGTGTATGCCCTGTAAACCTTTACGAACTCAGGTTTCTGCTCATCTGTGATGTCCAGACGGTAAACCATTTCCTTAACCTTGGCCTGGAAGAACTTCTCCTTCATATCCTCCTTCTTGCCATCCTGGGCTGCCATAGTGAATGACACCAGCAGCATCGCGATAAAAATCAAACTCTTTTTCATAATAACCATATTTTTAATCAAACAACTATTTAATACTCTATCTGATATGCATCCGCCTCTTCCCACTCTTCAATCTCGTAGGAGGTAAGCTGCAACAATTCTTCGTCAGAAAGACTTGCAAGATACTTGTCTATAGGGCCTTCCGTATTCTCTCCTCTTCCGATGAAGACAAACAGCAGTACGGCGGCTGCGGCTGCAAGGCTTGCGGCTATCCAGAGCTGGCGGAAAGATTTCTTCTGAGTCTTTCCCGCTTCAACAGCCTTGTCCGTAACCCTGGACACCAGATTGTCCAGATATTCCTCTGTTTCGGAGTAAGGCATCTGTTTTGATTTATTATCCATCTTTTCCATCAAATATTCTCCTGAAGGTATTTCTTTACTTTTTCGTATGCGTAGTGGTAGTTAACCTTAAGTGTCCCGACGCTTTTTCCTGTCGCCTCGGCGATTTCCTCATAGCTCAGGTCGTCGTAGTATCTCATGTTGAACACTATCCTCTGCTGAGCCGGAAGTGCAATCAAGGCCTTCTGCAATGCCAACACCGCCTTGTCCGCATCAACCTGCGCCTCTTCTTCCAGGGTGGATAGAAGCTGCGGACTCAGGGAATCTATGCTGTGGAACAGCCCTGCCCTTTTCCTCAGCACCTGAAGTGCCTCGTTGGTTGCTATCCTGTAGATCCAGGAAGTCAGTTTCCCGTCTCCGCGATATGAGTCAGTGCTCCGAAAAATCTTGATGGCAGTCTCTTGAAGGGCATCCTCAGCGTCGTCGTGGGAGACCACTATCCTCCTGATATGCCAGTACAAAGCCTTGCCGTAGCGCTGCAT